>NZ_FQZG01000088.1 GCF_900141915.1 Tessaracoccus bendigoensis DSM 12906
CGGCAGAAACTAGTCAGATCAGGGCACGTGAAGGTAGCGTCGGACACGTCGAGGTCTTCCAGATGGGGAGCGTGAGAACTTCCATCTTCGGAGGGCCTCGACCCCCTCAGCCAACCGCCACGCCGCAACCCCGAACCTCGATTGTGAAGAGCCACTTATCGCTTCCGTCGACTACGTGATCGATACCCTCATCACCCAGGACACTGACGATATGCGTATCTGAAACACATGCAGCACCGCCGGAACCACAGCCCGCGTCACGGGCGGCGGCAGCCCCGCGACCCAACTGGGCAGGCCCGAAGCATGGCCAGGCGGACGATCGCGCCGACTGCACCCTCAGCGGAGCGCACGAGCGTCGCGGCGACGACGTGCCGCGCCAAAGCCCAGCCGCGGCCCTTCTCACGAGGATCAGCGACTGCCTGGATGCTGTCAGTCGAGGCCGAGTTCATCGACCACCACGACCACTCGCGCCCGCTGAGCGGCGGTGAGGCCTTGGATCGGCAGCGGCAGACATCTCGCCGGTGCGAGGCCGAGCTGCTCTGCGATCGCGGCGACGACCCGTAGGCTCCCGCCGAACTCGGAGAACAGACCCCACAGGGGTGCGAGATGCTCCGAGGCTGCGACGGCATCCGCAGCCCGCCCGTCCTGTGCGGCCCGGATGATCGCAAGAGCCGCTGCGGGGAGGGTGCCGCCGATGACGGAGTACCAGGCGTCGCAGCCAGCGTTCAGGCCCGTTGCAGCGAAGGCATCTCCGGAGACACCGATCGTGACGTGCTCCGGTATCGCGGCGCGGATGGCGGCGACACGGTCGCGTGCTTCAGCCGAGTCCGCGGGCACACCCGGGATCTTGATCGACGCGATGCCCGGGAGCTCGGCGATGCGGGCGTAGAGGTCGCCGGTGAAGGAGAAGTGCGTCGTGCCCGGGTTGTCGTAGACGATCACCGGCAGCTCGGTGCGCTCGGTCACCGCGCGGAACAGTTCGAAGACATCATCGTGCGTGAGCGGCTGGTAGGTCATCGGCGCGAGCAGCACGCCGGCGGCACCGGACTGCTCGGCAGCTTCGACGTTGGTGAGCACCTGCGAGGTGCGCAGTGCCCCGACCCCGACGAACACCGGCGTCGAGCCCGCGTGCTCGACAGCGAGGTGGGCGACACGCGCCCGCTCCCCGGTGCTCAGGTAGGCGTATGAACCGGTCGATCCCAGCGCGGTGATCGAGTCGACGCCGGCCGCAGCAAGGCGCTCGACCAGGCCTACGAACGCGCGCTCGTCGACGGCATCGTCCTTGTACGGGGTCAGAGGGAAGGCACTGAGGCCGGCGAAGATGCTATTCATGGTTGCTCCTGCTTCGGGGGTCGCCGAAACGGGCAGGCCGGTAATGGTGATCGACTCGGTCGCTCGCGCGCCGCCGCGCTGTGCCGCGGCCCCGGCAGCGATCACTACGGCAATGCCGAGTAGTTGCAGGGACGTGGGCGTCTGACGAGGACGAGCAGCCCGGTGACCGCCATCGACCACGGCAGGGTGCGTCGGGCGCTGCAAGCGCCGATCATGGCGCGACCATCAGTCGCCGCGAGACGCGGACTTCGGGCCCGAGAGCAGACAGTGCCTGGGCCAAAGCGTCCACGGCGGCGAACAGCTCCGCATCGGGGACCACTCATGTACCGCCGCTCACCAAACTGTCAGACGTTGAACCTGAACTCCACCACGTCGCCGCACATACCAACCTCTGAATGTGCGGTGCGCTCAGCGCTGGCTCTGACGCCTTCGCGCGACGGCACAGACCGTGGCGGACACAGCTGTCAGCCCTGCGACGACGGCGATCGGCAGCCACGTCACCCCTATGAGTGCTCCTGCCACAGCAGTGCCTGCGGACCCTGCGGCGATCTTCAGCGCGCCCACCCAAATGAATACCTGCCCGCGGGCCTCGACCGGCGCATACTCGCTGCGCGCGGCAAGCGTCGCCGCGAAGAACAGGGAGTTGGCGATTCCCGCCAAGCCGAAAGCCACAAGGGACGTCACGAGTCCCGGTACAACGATCACCACAGCCAGACTGGCTGCCACGACGAGCGCGAGCACCGGAGTGAGCCTGTCGGAATCTCCCCGCAACGGCCACGCCATGAGCAACGCGGATCCGGCGAGGCTGCCGATACCGTAGACCGCCACCAACGTACCAGCCAGCGCCGCGCCTCCAAGAGACGGAGCGACTGCCACAGCGTAGATCGGCAACACGGCGACGGAGAACGCCACGGTGATAGTCAACGCAAGCGTGCGACGTAGCGGCCCGGACCGCCCGATCGCCAGCAACGTACGCCCGGGCAAGGGGACATCCACGGCGGACAACGGAGGATCCTGTCGCGGGAGCACGAGCACGCCCCCCGCTCCAATGATCGCCGCGGCCGCGAGCACGAGCGTCGCGGTCAGCGGCCCAGGGCCGGCGACGATCCAGGCGACGACCGCGGGACCCAGGGTGCCGCTGAGGCCATAGCTGGCGACGTCCCATCCGTGGGCGCGGCGCTGGCTCCTCTGCGACGGGCCCGCGATCGATGGCAGTCGACTGCTAACACCGCCGGTGAGCATCGGCCCGAACAGACCTGACACGACCAGCAGCACCGCCGGAGCCACAGCCCACGTCACGGGCAGGAGCAGCCCCGCAGCGCCCAGCAGAACTCCGTGGACGAGGGCGGAGATGGCGATGACCTTCCGGCCGTCCTGTGCCGTGTCGAGGCGGCGGGCGATGAACGGGCCCAGCAGGTGTGGTGCGGTGATCGATGCGCCGAGCAGCCCCGCAATCCAACCGGGCAGGCCCGAAGCATGGGCGAGGAGGACGATCGCGACGACCGCGCCGCCGTCAGCGGAGCGCACGAGCGTCGCGGCGACGACGTACCGCGCCAGCGCCCAGCCGCGGCCCGTCTCACGAGGACCAGCGACCGTCTCGAAGCTGTCAGTCGAGGCCGAGTTCATCGACCACCACGACCACTCGCGCCCGCTGAGCCGAAGTGAGGCCTTGGATCGGCAGCGGCAGACATCCCGCCGGCGCGAGGCCGAGCTGCTCTGCGATCGCGGCGACCACCCGTAGGCTCCCGCCGAACTCGGAGAACAGACCCCACAAGGGTGCGAGACGCTCCGAGGCCGCGACGGCATCCGCAGCCCGCCCGTCCTGTGCGGCCCGGATGATCGCAAGAGCCGGTACGGGGAGGGTCCCCCCGATGACGGAGTACCAGCCATCGCAGCCAGCGTTCAGGCCCGTTGCAGCGAAGGCATCTCCGGAGACACCGATCGTGACGTGCTCCGGTATCGCGGCGCGGATGGCGGCGACATGCTCGCGTGCTTCGGCCAAGTCCGCGGGCACACCCGGGATCTTGATTGACGCAATACCCGGGAGCTCGGCAATGCGGGAGTAGAGGCCGTCGGTGAAGGAGAAATGCGTCGTTCCCGGGTTGTCATAGACGATCACCGGCAGGTCGGTGCGCTCGGTCACCGTGCGGAACAGTTCGAAGACGTCGGCCTGTGTGAGCGGCTGGTAGGTCATCGGTGCGAGCAGCACGCCGGCGGCACCGGCCTGCTCTGCGGCTTCGACGTTGGCGAGCACCTGCGAGGTGCGCAGCGCCCCTACCCCGACGAACACTGGCGTCGAGCCCGCGTGCTCAACAGCGAGGTGAGAGACGCGCATCCGCTCCTCGGCCGTGAGATAGGCGTAGGACCCGGTCGAGCCAAGGGCGGTGATCGAGTCGACGCCCGACGTGGCTAGCCGCTCGACGAGGCCGACGAACGCTCTCTCGTCGACGGCGTCGTTCGCGATCGGGGTGAGCGGGAAGGCGCTGAGGCCGGTAAAGATGCCGTTCATGAATACTCCAGTCTTCGGGTGCGGGTCACGGAGTCGCATTCGTCGCCGAAGCGGGCAGGTCGGGGGTGTTGGTCGACTCGGTCGCTCGCGCACCGCCGCGCTGCGCCGCTGTTCCGGCGGCGATGACGAAGGCGATGCCGAGCAGCTGCGTGGGCGTGGGCGTCTGGGCGAGGACGAGCAGCCCGATAAGGATGCCGAAGGCCGGTTCGACGGAGAGCAGGGTGCCGAACGCAGTGTGCGTCATCCGGCGCAGGGCGAGCATCTCGAGCCCGAACGCGATCACCGGGCTAATCAGCGCGATCCCCGCCGCAGCCGGCAGCACCCACCAGGTGAAGTCGCCGCCGATGACCTGGGGCAGTCCGACGGGCAGTGTGGCCAGCGCCGCGATCGGGATCGTGAGAGAGAGCCCGCCGACGCCGGAGAACCGGTCGCCGACGTGCTGGGTGAGCAGGTTGTACAGGCCCCAACAGGTGCCCGCGGCCAGGGCGAACCCGACCCCGGTGACGTCGATCTCCCCGTGCCACGGCTCGGTAAGCATGACGACGCCGATCAAGGCGAGCAGCGGCCAGACGAGCGCCTTGCGGTGCTTGCTCATCAGTCCCGCCACGGTCAGGGGACCGAGGAACTCGATCGCGACCGCCGTACCCAGCGGGATGCGCTCGACCGCGGCGAGGAAGAATGTCGTCATGAACCCGGTGACCGCACCGAGCGCGAGCAGCGCGGGGAGGTCCTTGCGACGCAGGGACCGGATGCCGGGGCGGGCGATCATCCAGATGAAAACCACTCCGAAGCACATCCGCAACCAGGCTGTGCCGCCGGCCCCGACCTGCTCGATCACCGGGACGGAGAGGGCGTTGGAGAGCTGCACGGCGAGCATCGCCGCGACGGCCATCGACCACGGCGGGATCCGTCGGGCGCTGCGAGCGCTGATCATGGAGCGACCACCAATCGCTGCGAGACGCGGACGTCGGGACCAAGAGCAGACAGCGCCTGGGCCAAAGCGTCCGCGGCGGCGAACAGCTCCGCATCGGTGACCGGAGCGAGGGCATCGAGGATGAAGAACGCCGTCCGGGTATCGTCGCTGAACGCTGTGCGGCGGCCCTGCCGCCAGTTCCATCGTCTGCACGTCACCGCCTCGTCGTCGCGCCAGACGACCTCCCCGGCCTCGGGGTGCTCGACCACAGTCAGACCATTGGCGACCGAGTCGAACGGCTCTTCGCCGATAGCCCGCACAAGACGGGCATGACCGACGTAGCGGTGGAAGTCTTCGCCGCCAAACGGGATCTGATGCAGCACGGAGATCGCGTTGTAGACATCCGTTAGCGCGTTCACACGCGGCAGGCCCTTCTCTGCGCGGCGGGTGAGAGCTTCCAGGCTGTTGCGGGTGCGCTGAGGCTTCGCGCCGAACGTCCGATAGGCGTCCCGCCAAGCGGCGACGTGAGGCAGATCCTCCACCGACGACGAAGCGAGCAAAGCCCGGGCATGCCTCTCAGCCTGGTCGATCAACTCATCGGCCGACGAAGACGCAACCTCCGGCTCGACTCCCTCGACGACGAGCAGGAGAACACGGTAATCAGGCCGCAGCTCATACACGGCAGGATCGACTGCGCACGCAGCGAGGAACTCTTCCGGAGACCGGAGCTCAGGCATCGGAGGCCTCCGTCCTACGCGTGTGCCCCACCCCAGGTTCGTAGACGGCGAGGGTGAACCGTGCGGGGTCATGGCTCGGGTTGGAGTACGAGTGGTCGGCGTCGCCGAAGAACGTCAGCGCGTCGCCGGCGCTAAGCATGTGTGCGTCTCCGTGGATTTCGACCGCGATCGTGCCCTGCTGGACCTGGAGCAGCTCGCGCGTGCCGGCTGAGTGGGCCTCGCTCGAGTGATGCTCGCCCGGCGCGAGCGTCCAGTCCCATAACTCGACCACGTCAGGCGGCTCGGTGCCTGCCACCAATACACCCCTGCCACCGGCAGAGCCGGTCCAAAGCACCGCACCTGCGTCACTTCGGGTCACTTTCGCAGCTTTCGAGGCGGGAGGCTCCACGAGAGCGGGCAAGCCGACACCTAGCGAGTCGGAGAGCCGTAGGAGCGTGCCGACGCTCGGGTTCACCGACCCTTGCTCGACGTTGACGACCATGCGTCGACTCACCCCAGCGCTCTGCGCAAGCTGGTCGAGCGTCCAGCCGCGAGCACTCCGTTCCTGCTTCACACGCGCGCCGATCGCACGCGCCAGTGTCGCCGCATCTACATCCATACAGTGCATCATAGTGCACTAGATGCGCAACTTTCTACCCGAAAGGCCGACAGAAAGGTCGCCGCTATCGAGACGCCGCGCCCCCAGCGTTCAGGCCACAGCGTCGCAGATACTAAAGCGAAAATCTAAACTCAACCACGTCGCCGTCCTGCATGACGTAGTCCTTGCCCTCGAGCCGCAGCTTCCCGGCCGCCTTCGCCGCCGCCTCCGAGCCGGCCGACATCAGGTCGTCGAAGCTCACAACCTGGGCCTTGATAAAGCCCTTCTGGAAGTCCGTGTGGATCACACCCGCAGCCTCGGGAGCGGTGGCGCCCTTCTTGATGGTCCACCCACGCGACTCCTTCGGGCCGGCGGTCAGGTAGCTCTGCAGGCCGAGCGTGTCGTAGCCAACGCGGGCCAGCACGTCTAGGCCAGGTTCTTCGACGCCCATCTCGGCGAGGAACTCGCGCGCCTCGTCCTCCTCCATCTCGACCAGTTCAGACTCGAACTTCGCATCCAGGAAGATCGCCTCACTCGGAGCGACGATGCCGCGCATCTTGTCCTTCAGCGCCTCGTCACCAAGCTCATCCTGGTCACAGTTGAACACGTACAGGTACGGCTTGGCCGTCAGCAGGTGCAACTCGTAGAGTTCCTCCAGGTCGAGGCCCGCGGCGCGGACGCCGACCCCCGACTCCAACGCATCCTTGGCTGCCTTGAACGCGGCCGCCTTCGGCTGCGACTCCTTCTTGATCCGCGCCTCCTTCTCGACGCGCGGCAGCGCCTTCTCGACGGTGGCCAGGTCGGCGAGGATCAGCTCGGTGCCGATGGTGTCGATGTCGCTGGCAGGGTCGACCTTGCCGTCGACGTGCGTGACGTCCTCGTCGTCGAAGACGCGGGTCACCTGACAGATCGCGTCGGCCTCACGGATGTTGGCCAGGAACGCGTTGCCCATCCCCTCGCCCTGTGAGGCACCCTTCACGATGCCCGCGATGTCGACGAAGCTGACCGTGGCCGGCACGATGCGCTCCGAATTGAACACCTTCGCCAACTCGGCGAGCCGCGGATCGGGGACGCCGACGACACCGACGTTCGGCTCGATCGTCGCGAACGGATAGTTCGCGGCGAGCACGTCGTTTCGGGTCAGTGCGTTGAACAGGGTCGACTTGCCGGCGTTGGGGAGGCCGACGATTCCAATGGTGAGTGCCACAACCGGTGAGCTTACCGGGCGGCGCCGAAGCACCCCAAAGCAAGGGCCAGGTCACGCGTTCGTAGCACACGTCAATCCACCGCTTGGCGACACCTTGTCATTTAACGCAAACTTGCATTACTTAATTCAGACGGGTTAGGTTGGCCTAAGTCGATTGCCGGTGGCGCCGCCGGGCGACCCAAGTGACCAACCCGAATCGAGAGACTCCCCATGGATATCAAGAGGCCCCTGGCCCCCGCAGCCCTCGCCCTGGCAGCCACCCTCGCGCTCGTCGGCTGCGGTTCGCAGCCCGCGGACGGCAACGGCACCAGCGGCTCCCCCGCAGCCAGCGCCACGTCCGCGGCCCCGACCTCGGTCACCATCGAGGACAACCGCGGATCACACACGGTCGAGGTGCCGCCGACCTCCGTGGCCGCCTTCGACAACCGCACCTTCGAGACGCTCTCCGACTGGGGCGTCACGCTCTCCGTCGCGGCCGTCTCTCTGATGCCCGCGACCATCGCCTACACGCAGGATGACTCGATCGTCGACGTCGGCACCCACAACGAACCCAACCTCGAGCTCATCGTCGCAGCCGACCCCGACGTGGTCATCATCGGCCAGCGGTTCACGCAGTTCTACGACGACATCGCCGCCCTCGTGCCGGACGCGACCCTGATCGAGCTCGACCCCCGCGACGGCGAACCCTTCGCCGACGAGCTCAAGCGTCAAGTCACCGTCCTCGGTGAGGTATTCTCGAAGCAGGCGGAGGCCCAGCAGCTCGTCGACGACTACGACGCGGCCATGGCGCGGGTCAAGGCGGCATACGATCCGGCCCAGACCGCGATGGCGGTCAACGTCTCCGGTGGCGAGATCGGCTTCATCGCGCCCGGGCAGGGCCGCACCCTCGGCCCCGTGTTCACCGACGCCGGCCTGACGCCCGCGCTCGAGGTCGAGGAATCCTCCACCAACCACGAGGGCGACGAGATTTCCGTCGAGGCCATCGCCGCCTCCAACCCGGAGTGGATT
Source organism: Tessaracoccus bendigoensis DSM 12906 (assembly GCF_900141915.1). Classification (GTDB taxonomy): domain Bacteria; phylum Actinomycetota; class Actinomycetes; order Propionibacteriales; family Propionibacteriaceae; genus Arachnia; species Arachnia bendigoensis. The sequence continues at coordinate 8,284 of NZ_FQZG01000088.1, forward strand.
CTCGTGATGGACCGCTCCGCCGCGGTCGACGCCGACAACCCCGACTTCAAGCCTGCCGCCGAGATCATCGAGGCGACCGACGCGCTGCGTAACGTCCCCGCCATCCAGAAGGGGCAGGTCGTCTACATGCCGGCCGACACCTACACCAATGAGGGCATCCAGACCTACACGGAGTTCCTGAACGACTTCGCGGACGCCCTGGAGGCCGCGAAACAGGGCTGAGCGATTCTCCTTCCCGACCAAGCCGAAGTGGTGGCCTCGGGTCCTCCTGGACCAGGGGCCGCCACTTTGGCGCGTCCGGACCGACCTCACATGGATGAAGAACGATGACAACCACCACCGAGCCGCTGTCTCGCCACCGCGCCAAGCTGTTCGACCCCTGGCTGCTGCTGGGGATCGCAATCGTCGCCGTCCTGCTGGTCGTATCACTGTTCACCGGTGTCTACGACGTTGTCGGGGGGAAGGACGGCGCCGAGATGTTCGCGATCACCCGAATCCCCCGCACCGTCTCGCTGGTGCTGGCCGGCGGCGCGATGGCGATGTCCGGGCTCGTGATGCAGCTGTTGACGCAGAACCGGTTCGTCGAGCCGACCACCACGGGCACCACGGAATGGGCCTCGCTCGGGCTGCTCACCGTCATGGTGCTGTTCCCCAGCGCTTCGCTGTTCGGGAAGATGGCCGGCGCGATCGTGTTCGCGTTCATAGGCACGATGGTCTTCTTCCTGTTCCTGCGCCGCGTGTCGCTGCGCACCTCGCTGATCGTGCCGATCGTCGGCATCATGCTCGGCGCCGTGGTCGGGTCGATCACCACGTTCTTCGCACTGCAGACCGACCAACTTCAGAACCTCGGAGTGTGGTTCGCCGGCAGCTTCACCTCGGTGCTGCGCGGCAACTACGAACTGATGTGGATCGTGGCCCTGGTCGCCGTGGCCGTGTTCCTCGTGGCCGACCGGTTCACGGTGGCGGGACTGGGCGAGGACATCGCGACCAACGTCGGCGTCAACTACAACCGGGTCGTCCTGCTCGGCACCGGGCTGATCGCGGTCGCGACCGGCGTCGTCACCGTCGTGGTGGGGAACCTGCCGTTCCTCGGTCTGATCGTGCCGAACCTGGTGTCGATGATCCGCGGCGATGACCTACGCAGCAACCTTCCGTGGGTGTGCCTGACGGGCATCGCCATCGTCACCGTCTGCGACCTGATCGGACGAACCATCATCATGCCGTTCGAAGTGCCGGTGTCGCTGATCCTCGGCGTCGTCGGTTCGATCGTGTTCGTCGCCCTCCTGCTGAGGCAGCGTCGCAATGGCTGAGGCGATGGTCGACCTTTCGGCACCCCGACGGCACAGTGGCCCGCTCTGCACCCCGCGCGCCCGCCGTCGATACTGGCTGATCCTCACGCTCCTGATCGTGTTGGCCGCCGTGTTCGGGTTCGGGTTGCTGGCCTGGAACAACCCGATGCCGGTCGGCTCGGACGGCTTCTGGCGCATCGCGGAGCGGCGCATGAACGCGTTGATCGCGATGGCCATCGTCGCGTGGTGCCAGGGGATCGCGACCGTCAGCTTCCAGACGGTCGTCAACAACCGCATCATCACGCCGTCGATCATGGGCTTCGAGTCGCTCTACCGGGCGGTGCAAACGTCCGCGGTCTACTTCCTCGGGGTCGCCGGCCTGGTTTCGCTGAGGGGCGTGACTCAGTTCAGCATCCAGGTCGTCATCATGGTGCTGCTCGCCCTCGGCCTCTACGGCTGGCTGTTGTCGGGCCGCTACGCCAACCTTCAGGTGATGCTCCTGGTGGGCATCGTCATCGGCGGCGGCCTCGGCTCGGTCTCCACGTTCATGCAGCGGCTCCTGACCCCCAGCGAGTTCGACGTGCTGTCGGCCCGCCTGTTCGGCAACGTCTCCAACGCGGACGCCTCCTACTATCCGGTGGCGATCCCGCTGTGTGTCGTGGCAGGCATCCTCCTGTGGCTGAAGTCCACGAGGCTCAACGTGCTCGCGCTCGGCAAGGAGACGGCCACCAACCTCGGCCTCAACCACCGGCGCGAGCTGATGCAGGTGTTGTTCCTGGTGTCGATCCTGATGGCGGTCTCGACCGCGCTGGTCGGCCCCATGACCTTCCTCGGATTCCTGGTCGCCACGCTCACCTACCAACTCGCAGACACCTACGACCACCGCCGCATCTTTCCGATGGTGATCCTGGTGGCATTCGTCGTCTTGTCCGGCGCGTACTTCGTGATGCGCAACATCTTCTCCGCGCAGGGCGTCGTCTCCATCATCATCGAGCTGGTCGGCGGCACCTTGTTCCTCATCGTCATCCTCAGAAAGGGACGCCTGTGATCACGCTCAGGAATGTGCTGAAGAACTATTCGAGCGAGGTGGCGATCGGCCCCGTCGACCTGAACATCATCGAGGGTGGCATCACCGCCCTGGTCGGGCCGAACGGTGCGGGCAAGTCGACCCTGCTCACGATGATCGGGCGCCTGCTCGGCATGGACGACGGCGTCATCGAGATCGCTGGCTACGACATCGCCAAGACCAAGTCGAAGGACCTCGCCAAGATCGTCTCGATCCTCAGGCAGGAGAACCACTTCATCACCCGGCTGACGGTGCGCCAGTTGGTCGGCTTCGGCCGATTCCCGCACTCGAACGGTCGGCTGACGGTGGTCGACGAGGAGGCGATCAGCCAGGCGGTCGACTTCATGCACCTGGGCGACCTGGAGGGCCGCTATCTGGACGAGTTGTCCGGTGGGCAACGGCAGCGAGCCTACGTGGCGATGGTGCTGGCGCAGGACACCGAGTATGTGCTGCTCGACGAACCGCTGAACAACCTCGACGTGGCCCACTCGCACGCGATGCTGCAGACCCTACGTCGCGCGGCCGACGAGCTCGGCAAGACGGTGGTGATCGTCGTACACGACATCAACTACGCCTCATGTTGGGCCGACCAGATCGTCGCGATGAAGGACGGCGGGGTCCGGGCGATCGGGACGCCGTCGGAGATCGTGCAACGGGACCTGCTCCGCGAGATCTTCGAGTTGGACATCGAGGTCGCCGAGTTCCGCGGCCACCGCATAGCCCACTTCTACCTTCCGGTGCCGATGTGCGGAAACTGCCACCGGTCGAAAGTGGACGGCTGCTGCCTGGACGGGTCGCCGCACGTGGCCGCTCCTTTGCCGCTGGGGATGCCGGCGTAGCGGGTCAGTTCGTCCAGAAGGCCGACATCGCACGGGCCATGTACCAGGGATCGTCGACCCCGCACAGTTCCCTTGCGGAGTGCATGCTGAGGAGCCCGACGCCGACGTCGACCGTGGTGATTCCGAGCCGGGTGGCGGTGATCGGGCCGATGGTCGACCCGCAGGGCACCGAGTTGTTTGAGACGAATGACTGGGTGGGCACTTCCGCGGCGGCACAGGCGGCGAACCAGACCGCCGCCCCGACCGCATCCGTGGCGTAGCGCTGATTGGCGTTGATCTTGAGCAACGGCCCGGCGTTGGGCAGCGGCTGGTTCATCGGGTCGTGCAGCCCCGGGTAGTTGGGGTGGACGACGTGGCCGCAGTCGGCCGAGACGCAGGTGGAACGGGCGATCATCGCCCTGGTCTCGTCGAGGCCGAGGCCGTAGCAGGCCGCGATCCTCTCCAGCGCATCCTGCAGCACAGGGCCGCCGGCACCGCTGGCGGTTGCGGAGCCGACCTCTTCGTGGTCGAACGACACGTAGACGGCGATGTCGCCGTCGGGGCTGGGTGTGGACTCCATCGCGGTGAGTGCGGCGTGCGCACACGCTAGGTTGTCGAGTCGGCCGGATGCGAAAAGCTCGCCGTCCATGCCGATGACGCCGGGCCGCTGGGTGTCGAAGAGGAACAGATCATGGAAGGCGATGTCCTCGACCAGGATGTCGGCGATACCCGCGAGGTGGTCAAGCAGCGACTCCTTCAGATCGATTCCCAGGACCGGCTGGGTGTGGGTCTGCTTGTCCAGCTTGAGTGCGTCGTTGGCTGTGCGATCCAGGTGGATGGCGAGCTGCGGGATCCGCGCGATCGACCCGGTCCGCACGAGGTGCGTTGCGCCGTCGCGGGTGACGATCCGGCCGGCGACGCCCAGGTCGCGGTCGAGCCAGGAGTTGATCAGCGCCCCGCCGTAGATCTCGACGCCGAGCGATGTCCATCCTGCCGACCTTGCATGCGGGCCCGGCTTGACCTTGAAGCTCGGCGAGTCATTGTGTGTGCCGACGATCCGGAAGCAGGACTCCGGCGTGATCGTCTCGGGCGCGACCCAGGCGACGACGGCGCCGTCCCTCACCAGGAATTTGGCGCCGGCTGCCGACCCGATCGGCTTTCGCTGGTCCATCTGCTCGAATCCAACCCCGCTCAGTCGCTCGGCGATCCGGTCGGCCGCGTGGTAGCTGGTGGGCGAGGCCACGACGAAGTCGGCGAGGTCGTCGATGTGGGTGCGAGCTGATTCGAACATGCTCTCAGGCTATCCCTCGGCGCTCGACCCCGGGCCAGGGGGTGCGCTGGCCCGCAGCATTTCCGCCATCGGGGCCCATGCCGTGCACAAATCTCTGTATAGGTGGAGGCGATGCCAGATAGCCGTTGCCTCCACGCATAGAGAGATTTGTGCACACGGGTGCGCCGATCCGTGGCGTCGACGGCGATCCTGGGCGAAACTGTCGGAGTCGTCTGATCGGATGGGCACATGGAAACCTTCGCCATCCTCCTTTGTCTCCTAGCGCTCGGCATCGGCGCCGTCGCCGGGTTCATCTACGGCCGCCGTACTTCCCCCTCCACCACATCCTCCGACGCCGATCGGCTCGCGCTCAACGAGGCCAGGCAGGATGCCTCGACGGCCAGGGCCGAGGCCAGCAGGGCGCGGGAGGAGTCCGCAACCACCAGAACCGAGGTGGCGCAGATGCTTGCCGAGAAGTCGGAGCTGCGTGCGGCCGCCGCCGAGGCGCAACGCGCGGCCGCCGAGGCAGCGGCCGAGACGGCCCGCGTCTCGGCCCAGGTCGCGGCGGCATCGGCTGAACGTGACGCCGCACTCGCGAAGGCCGCCGAGCAGGCCGCAGACCGGGAGTCGCTCGTGGCGCAGTTCAAGCTGCTCTCGTCCGAATCCCTAGAGAGGCAGGCCCGGCAGGCAGAGGCTGCGGCCGAGCAGCGTTTCAAGGCGACCGAACACCTCGTCTCCCCACTTTCCGAGGGGCTGCGCCAGATGCAGGAGAAACTCCAGGCGGTCGAGACCGAACGGGCCAGGATGTCGGCGGAGATGGGTGAGCAGGTAAACACCCTGCGAATCTCCGGAGACGCCATCCGTCGCGAGGCGCTCAGCCTCAGCAACGCGCTGCGCACCCCCCAGGTCCGAGGCTCGTGGGGCGAAGCCAGCCTCAAACGGATCGTCGAGATCTCAGGCCTGACCGAGCGCTGCGATTTCGACACCCAGCTCACCTATACCTCAGACGACGGCCGTTTCCGCCCAGACCTGCGCGTCAACCTCCCGGCAGGCAAGGTGATCTTCGTCGATTCCAAGGTGCCCCTCTCCGCGGTCCTTGACGCGTACAACACCGAGGACGAGGCCAGGCAGAAGGATCACCTGCGGACCTTCGCGAAACACGTCCGCACGCATGTCGACCAGCTCTCCGAGAAGAACTACTGGCAGCTCGACATCGGCTCCCCCGAGTTCGTCGTGCTCTACCTGCCAAGCGATGAGTTCTACCGGCTCGCCCTCGAGCAGGCACCCGACCTGCACGACTATGCGACCCGACGCCACATCGTCCTGGCCTCCCCCGGGCTGCTCATCCCACAGCTCCAGATTGTGGCCAACGGCTGGAAGCAGGTCGCCGTGACAGAAAAGGCGGCGCAGGTCTCGAAGCTCGGGCGCGAGCTGTACGAGCGGCTGGTCACCTTGGGCGCCCACTTCGACAAGCTCGGCCGCTCGCTCTCAGGTGCCGTCTCCAACTACAACAAGGCCGTGGCCACGGTGGAGAGCCGGGTGATGGTCTCGGCACGACGGTTCCGCGACCTTGAGGTCACCTCCGACGACCTGACCGAGCTCACGCGCGTGCCCGAGACCGCACGTGAGTTGGCAGTCGCCGAAATGATCGACCACCAGGAACTGCGCACCAGGGAGGCCGAGGTGCTCCACCTTGAAGCCGCAACGCTCGATGAGTCGCCACGTCGGTTGACCCAGCGCGAATCGGGATAGGGGCGCGAGAGCCCCTCCAGGGAGAGCACCGGGCCGACCGATGACACTGGTTCTGGGCGGCGCTGGTCTCACCGGGGTCGCGGCACCACAATTGGGGCCATGACGATTCTGACGGATCTCGCCGATCTGATCCCCGAGGCGGTTCAACGGCTGCGCGGTGTGGTGACGCGCACACCGGTTCACGTCGACCAGCGACTCACCCATGCCACCGGCTCCGAGGTCTGGCTCAAGCGGGAGGACCTGCAGCCCGTCCGGTCCTACAAGCTTCGCGGCGCATACAACCTCATGAGCCAACTGACCGACGAAGAGCGGGCGACCGGTGTGATCTGCGCCTCGGCAGGCAACCACGGCCAGGGCGTCGCCTACTCCGCGGCCGCGCTCGGGATCAAGGCGACCGTCGTGGTTCCGCGCACCACGCCTCGGCAGAAGCGGCAGCGGATCTGGGAGCTGGGACGAGGCCAGGTCGAACTCGTCCTGCACGGCGCGACCTACGACGAAGCGTCCGAGGAGGCATCACGGATGGCGTCGAACGGCGGGGTACTGGTCCCTGCCTTCAACGATGCACGGACCGCGGCAGGGCAGGCGACGTTGATCGTCGAGTCGTTCGAACAACTCGGTTTTGTCCCCGATGTCGTGATGATCCCGATCGGTGGTGGCGGGTTGGTCTCCGGCGCGGCGGCCTGGCTTCGGCAACACCACCCAGGCGTGCGGCTCATCGGGGTCGAGCCAGACGGTGCGCCCTGTGTCGCGGCCGCCATCTCGGCGGGCCGCCCCGTCACCCTGAGCGAGATCGACACCTTCGTCGACGGCGCCGCCGTCCGTAGGGTCGGCGACTTCACCTTCGAGGTGATCCGAGAGGCCCGCATCGAGTTGATCAGGGTGCCTGAGGGCCAGATCTGTTCCGAGATGCTCGACATGTATCAGACCGACGGCATCATCGCCGAGCCTGCCGGTGCCCTCGCCACTGCTGCGCTGCCGACCGGCGGGATCGGCCCGAGAGTTCAGATCGCTGCCGGGTCCAGCGTGTTGGCGGTCGTCTCCGGGGGCAACAACGACGTGTCGCGCTATGCCGAGATCGTCGAACGCTCGCTGATCCACGAGGGCAGAAAGCACTACTTCCTGGTGGACTTTCCGCAGCAGCCGGGCGCGCTCCGGGCCTTCCTCGACCGGGTGCTCGGCCCCGATGACGACATCGCGTACTTCGAGTACGTGAAGCGCAACGCGCGGGAGACGGGCCCGGCGCTGGTAGGCGTCGAGTTGGGCAACCCGACCGATTACCCCTTCCTGCTGCAGCGCATCAAGGAGTGCGGAATGCATGTGACGGAGGTCGCCCACGACTCGCCGTTCTTCCGGTTCCTGACCTGAAGGCGGTGGTTGAGGGGCCCGGCGAGCGCCGGTTGAGCCGCCTCGTGAGGAACGAGCGAGGCGTGGGCGTTACCACCTGGCAGCCGGTGCAGGAACCCGACCCAAGCGTCTTTGGGAAAGT
>NZ_FQZG01000053.1 GCF_900141915.1 Tessaracoccus bendigoensis DSM 12906
AGTGTTTGGGCTTGTCGGGTGGCATCCAGGATGCGGGTCTGGTCGTAGCCGGCAGTGATGACCTGCCGCCCAGCTTCCCGCATCGTTTGGTTCATGTGTTCTATTGTTTCGGGAGGGTCTGACAGAAACCCCTGCCCCGACTGCCGTGGAAGATAACGAAACGGTAACGATTCCTGCCGGGTTCCGGTCCGGCTTCGAGGACGGCATCGTCAATGACTGACCTGGGTAGGGGTGAGGGTTTGGGGTTGGGTTCCTGCGCAAAGCCTCGATGTCTCGGTGTCTCAATCTCAAGAATCGGTGGCCAGGATTCTGCACCGTGTGCCAGGTGGTTTCGACACGCCTCGCTCGTCCCTCGCAAGGCGGCTCAACCGGCGGCTCAACCGACCCGCGAGGTGGTCCAACCGGCAAGGGCCCGACCCCCAATCAAGGGGGTCGGGCCCAGCGGCAGATTCAACCTGTCAGATCTTGAACCGAACCATGTTGTTCAAGATCTCCTTCGTCACCCACCTGTAGGTGAACTTTCCATCAGCACCCTGCGTGCCCGAGATCACGCTCGCGGTGATGAACGTGCGACACCCGTTGCGGCCGGTCGCGGCGGTGTCGCACTCGGTGCGCCACTTGCGGCCGTCGCTGCCGATCCAGCTCCCGTTGTGGCCGAGCGGGTTGCCCGCCCACTGCGCCCGCGTCATCCCAGGCAGGTAGGTGAGGTTGTTGAACACCCACCCGTTGGTGTTGACGAACCGGCCGTCGACCTGGGCCACCGTCGTCGCCCAGATGGACGTGCGGCAACGGGTGGTCTTCGAGTACTTCTCGCACGTCGTCAGCCAACGTCGCCCGTTGACGTTGTGGTACCCGGGCGTGTTGTACACGTCCTGGACGACCGGCGGCTGGGTCGGAACCGGAACCGACGGAGTCGGCGTCGGCTTGGGAGCGACGACGCCGTACTGGAACGCGTCAGAGGTCCAGACCTGCTCACCGCCATCGCCGTCGGCCTCCTCCGCGGTGAAGCGGAGCACGTACTTGCCGGGGGCGGCGGCGACCATCAGGCCGGACTCGGCCCGGACCCGACCGTCCCACGAGTACAGATCAAGGCTCCCCGAACGACCGACGTAGTCGGACTTGAACACCCGGCTGGCGCTCGACTCCACCGGCTGCCCGGAGGCATCTGCCTTGAGGACCTCCAAGGTCAGGCTCCGTGCCGGGTAGGCCAAGTGCAGCGCGACAGAAGGATTGTCTCCGTTGCCCTTGAACACCTTGCCTGCGGCGGCGGGGGCGAACTCGGCTTCCGGGTCGACGCACTGCTGATCGTCCCAGATTCCGCAGTCGACCTCGACCACGGCGGGCAGCCCCAACCCGAGGGATGGGAACAGATTCAGGTTTCCGTAGTCGCCCGCCATGCCGGCGAACGGCACGCTCAAGGTGGCGCCGCCCTCATCGGAGGTGAGCTGGACGAAGCCCGAATACTGCGTGCCCTCGCGGGCATCGGCGGGAGCCGCGACGGTGACGTCGACGGTGGCGGTGCCACCAGCTGGGACGGTCACTTCGGGTGAGGAGAAGGTGACCTCGGCCTCCTCGATCGTCAGGTCCGGCGCGTTCTGCCATTCCTCGTCGTCGTCGGGGTCGATACCGGTGGAGATGCCGTCCTCGTAGGAGAGTTCCCAGGTCACCGCTGCATCACCCGCGTTGCTGATCGTCAGACGCTGAGTGAATGGGCCGTCGTCGCCCTCGCCCGCCGAGATCTTGCCCGGGCTTACCACCGAATCGGAGAGGATGGCCTTGTCGATCTGGATCAGGCCGGCACCCTGCCGGTGGGCGGCGTCGAGCACCTCAAGGCCCGCGGCCTTGGCCTCGGGGGAGACCGCGGGTGCTGCCGTGTTCTGCAGCCGGTGGAGCACCTCGTCGGGGGTGAGGTCGCCGTTTGCGTCCAGCAGCAGGGCCACTGCGCCAGCGACGTGCGGCGCGGACATGGAAGTGCCCGACATAGTGACATGTGAGCCCAGTTCCACCGGGTAGCTGGAGTAGATGGAGCCGCCAGGTGCGCCGAGGTCTGGCTTCAGCGTCAGGTCGGCGGCGAGCCCCCAGGATGAGAATGAGGAGATGAGGCCGCCGTTGGGATTGGGGATGGATACCTCACCGCCGGTGACGCTCGCCGTGACCCCGCCCGGGAGAGCGGCGACGATCGCCTGCCCGGCATCCTGGGTGATCGTGACCACTGGGATGGTGATCTCGGTGTCCCCTTCGACTGTTGCGTTGATCGTGCCGGCCTGGTTGTTGTAAATGACCAGTGCCTCGGCCCCGGACTCCTGTGCCGCGACCGCCTTCTGGTGGAAGGAGCAGGTGCCACGTGAGACGATCGCGATCTTGCCTGCCACGTCGCCGCCTGCAGCGCAGCCCAGCGGATCGGTCAGTGGAGCGACCGCCAGACCGTTGACCGTGTCGCCGATCGCGGGAGAAGCTGTGGCGGGCAGGTATCCGGTCGAGATCGGCGCCCCCGAAGCTGGGGTGAAGACGATCTCGCTCATCCGGACGGCGATGTTGTCGAAGGAGGCCACCCCGATCGCATGCCCGGCCACGCCGGGAGCGCCGAGCGACTGGGTGTTCTGGTAGCCGTAGGTGGCTCCCTCGTTGCCGGCCGACGCGACCACGACGATCCCGTTTCGCCAGAGGCGGTCCGAGGCCGTAGAGGTCGGGTACTGCGGCCAGGACTGGAACCCTGCGCCGAGGCTCATGTTGACGACGTCCATGCCGTCGGCCTCGGCGCGCTCCAAGGCGGCCAGAATGATGTCGGTATCGGTCGAGCCATCGCAGCCGAATACCCGGTAGGCGCCCAAGGTCACATCCGGTGCGACCCCGGTCACCTCGCCGTCGGCCCCGACGATGCCCGCGACGTGCGTGCCGTGGCCCTGGCAGTCGTCCGGGTTACCGTCGGGACGTGGGATCGGGTTGAACGAGGGGGAGGCGGGGTCGGCGTTGTAATCGTCGCCGACGAAGTCGTAGCCGAAGGCCACGCGGGTGGTGGGGAAGGTGGTGCTTCCGTCGGTGCCGTTGCCGCCGAAATCCGGGTGGTCGATGTCGATGCCGGTATCGATGACGCCGACCTTGATGCCTGCACCGGTGATTCCCAGCTCGCTTCGGACGGTGTCGGCGCCGGTCATCTGACCTGCCGTGAACATCGCAGGCTTGGATTCCTGGGACTCCGGGATGGCGACGGGGATGACCGGGAAGACGTTCTTGACCTCCCCGAGTTCGCCGAGGGCACGTGCCTGCTCGGCGTCGGCCTCCACCGTCACACCGTTGAACAGTGAAGTGAACTTCCGGGAGATCGAGACGCCCTCGCTCCTGGCGTCGGCCTCCAACTGCCGGTGCTGCTGGTTGATGACCGTTCGGCTGCCGCCGCTCGAGGTCGGCTCGCCCTTCAGCTCGATGAACCACTTCTTCGTGTTCACAAACTGTCCGGTCAGATCTGGGCTCGCCTTTGAGCCTTCGCTGATCGTGACCCTGCCGTCGTCGCCGGGGGCGGCAGACGCGGCCCCCGGTGTGAGGACGAGGGCGGCGGCCACAACTGCCACCGCGCCCCGTCGAAGTCTTTTGGACCTTGCCATCGTTGGCCTTCCTCTTGTTTGAACGCCAACAACCTAGCCGCGCCCTGTGACGGTTGTGTCGATATCCACGCAGATGAGCGCTTCTGGGCCGACAAGGGGGGATGTGCTACTCGACCGTGATGCCAGGAGCTAGCTGAAAGTGGGAGACCGGAGATATCGGTCGCGCTCACTCTGCGATCGGGCGATTGTCCTCCACCGCCCTGAACGTCTCGCGGACCTCGGCGAGGATGGCCTCCATCGCAGTCCGGGCACCTACGGGATCGCCCCGGAAGACCGCCTCGGCCACGGCCTCGTGGCCGTCCAGTGCCTCAGGCTTCGGTTTGGTCGGCATCAGCCCCAGCTCCGTGCGGCCCTGGAGCACGACGGCCACCAAGTCGCTGAGCGCGGCGAACAGTTCGTTGCCGCAGTTGCGCAGCAGCGTGGCATGGAACTCGATGTCGTACTGGAGGAACTCCTGAAGCGCGCCCGCCTCACCCGTGCGGCGCATCTCCGCGGCCAGTGGCAGCAGGGAGGCGCGGGTGCGGATCGATGCGAACCGTGCCGCGCTCTCTGCGGCCGCGGGTTCAACCGCGAGCCGGAGCTGCGTCAGGGTGAGGATCTGGTCCTCCCGCTGGGATGAATGCAGCCGCCAGTCGATCAGGGTCGGGTCCAGCGCCCGCCAATCGGCGGGCGGTTGTGCGACCAGGCCGAGGCGGCGGCGGGTGCGCACCAGGCCCATCGACTCCAGCTGGCGCGACGCCTCCCGGGCGACCGTCCGGGAGACGCTGAAACGCGACTGGATGTCTTCGAGGGTGCGGGAGGAGCCGACCTCCCAGGCGCCGTCAATGATCTCGATGCCGAGTTCCCGGGCGACCGCATGGTGCCGGACGGCCGAGCCGGTGTCGGTCGTGCTCATCGGTCCTCCTGGTTCTCTTCGGGGTCGCCCGTGGGTGGTCGCGTCTTCGCCTGGACCGGCACCGATCAGGACTCCCCCTTGACGATCTGAGCATATCGACACCTGATCGAAGACGATCAATATTCAGAAAGGTATGATGTAGGGATTGATTAAGAGTATGTATAGGGTTTAGAGTCATCTCATGGCGCATCGAGGCGCCGAGAAGGAGGGTCAAGGATGACTAACACACACCTTGTGGTGATGGGGGTCGCCGGCTGCGGAAAGTCGACTGTCGCCGGTGCGCTGCACGACCGGCTTGGCTGGAAGATGGCCGAAGGCGACGACCTGCACCCTGCCGAAAACATCGCCAAGATGAGTTCGGGGGTCCCGCTCACCGACGAGGACCGCTGGCCGTGGCTGCGCCTGATCGTCGACTGGACAGCCACGCAGGACGACGCGGGCAACTCCACGATCGTCACCTGCTCCGCGCTGCGCAGGGTCTACCGCGACCGGCTTAGGGCCGCGCCCGGGCGGACGCTGTTTGTGCACCTCGCCGGGAGCCAGGAGTTGCTGGCCGGCCGGCTGGCCTCCCGCACCGAGCACTTCATGCCTGCCTCACTGCTGCCCTCGCAGTTCGCAACCCTCGAGCCGCTTGAGGACGACGAGGACGGTTTCACGGTCGACCTCGCCCTGCCGGTCCACGAGATCGCCGATCTGGTGCTGTCCCATCTCGGCAATCACAGCCACGCAGAACCAACGGAGGTCTGAAGAAAGTGTCTACCCAACTGATCCTGGCGGCCATCGGGGGCATCGCCACCATCGTGGTTCTCATCGTCTGGCTGAAGGTCCACCCCTTCCTGTCGCTGATGGCCGGCGCTGGCGTGATGGCCATCGCGGCGGGCGTTCCCTACGTCGACCTGTTCACCAGCTTCACCACCGGGCTCGGCTCCACCGTCGCAGGTGTTGGGCTGCTGATCACGCTCGGCGCGATCATCGGAACGTTACTGATCTCATCGGGCGGCGCGGACGTGATCGTCGACACGATCATGTCGAAGACGCCGGTGAAGCGGTTGCCGTGGGCGATGGCCCTGATCGCGTTCGTGGTCGGGATCCCGCTGTTCTTCGAGGTCGGCGTCGTCATCCTGATCCCCGTGGTGATGTTCGCGGCCAAACGAGCCAAGCTGCCTGTCGTGCTGCTCGGCATCCCCGCGCTGGCCGGCCTCTCGGCGCTGCACGGCCTGGTGCCGCCCCACCCCGGCCCGCTCATCGCCATCGACGCGCTCGGTGCGAACCTCGGCCTCACCCTCGGGTTCGGGCTGCTTGTCGCCATTCCCTGCGTGATCATCTCCGGTCCTCTGCTAGGCAAGGTGATGGCCAGGTGGGTGCCCATCCAGGCCCGCGATGACTTCCTCGGCGGCGGCGGTCCGGCCGCCGACGACAAGCGTCCCAGCTTCCTCACGGCGCTGACCATCGTGCTGCTGCCGGTCGCTTTGATGCTCGCCCGCACCCTGGTCGAGATGCTCAACATGGAGGAGACCGGGCTCGGGCAGGCCGTCGTGTTCATCGGAACGCCGTTGATAGCGCTCACCATCACCACGGTTGCGGCCATGGTGCTGCTCGGATTCATGCTCTCCAAGACCCGCGATCAGGTCAACAAGCTGGTCGGGTCCGCGTTCGGCCCCATCGCGGGCATCCTCCTGATCGTGGGTGCGGGCGGCGGGTTCAAGCAGACGCTGGTGGATTCGGGCATCGCGGACGGCATCGCCCAGGCCTTGACCGACGCGGCCCTTCCACCGCTGTTCGCGGGCTGGTTGGTCGCCGTCCTGATCCGGTTGGCGACGGGATCGGCCACCGTCGCCACGATCACCGCCTCCGGCATCATGGCCCCTCTGGCGACGAGCCTGCCGCCTACCCACGCCGCCCTGATGGTGTTGGCCATCGGCTCGGGATCGGTGTTCCTCAGCCACGTCAACGACGCTGGGTTCTGGATGGTCAAGGAGTACTTCGGTATGACGGTGGGCGAAACGTTCAAGACCTGGTCGTTGATGGAGACCGTGCTCTCGGTCGTCGGGCTCGGTTCGGTCATGCTGCTGAGCCTGGTGGTCTGACCGATGAGCGAGACCAACCCCAAACAGGAAGAGGAAACCATGCAGATCGGAATGATCGGGCTTGGCCGCATGGGCGGCAACATGGTGCAGCGGTTGCGCGCCGCCGGGCACGAGGTGGTCGGCTACGACCGCGACCCGGAGGTCTCGGACGTCGAAGACCTGGCGGAGCTGATCGGTCGGCTCGAGGCGCCCCGCACCGTCTGGGTCATGGTGCCCGCAGGGGAAGCCACGCAGGCCACCGTCTCGGAATTGGGCGCCATGCTTGAGCCGGGCGACCTGGTGATCGAGGGTGGCAACTCCCGCTACACCGACGACGTGCCGAACGCCGCGCTGTTGGCGGAGACGGGCATCGGCTACCTGGACTGCGGGGTATCGGGCGGGGTCTGGGGGGCCGAAGGTGGCTATGGCCTCATGGTCGGTGGCGACGCGGACCTCGTGGCTCACGCGATGCCGATCTTCGACGCGCTGCGTCCCGCCGGGCCGCGAGGCGAGGGCTTCACCCATGCAGGAGGGGTGGGGGCCGGGCATTACGCGAAGATGGTCCACAATGGGATCGAATACGGCCTGATGCACGCCTACGCCGAGGGCTGGGAGCTGCTGCAGACGGGTGGGGTGGTCACCGACGTCGCAGGCTGTTTCAAGGCATGGACCCGAGGAACAGTAGTGCGGTCCTGGTTGTTGGATCTGCTCGTCAAGGCGTTGGAGGAAGCCCCTGACCTGGCCGGGGTCGACGAATACACCACCGACTCCGGTGAGGGTCGCTGGACCCTGGAGGAGGCGGTCTCCAAGTCGGTTCCGATGCCGGTGCTTGCCGCGGCGCTGTTCGCCCGTTTCGCCTCAAGGCAGCCCAACAGCCCCAGCATGCAGATGGTCTCCGCGCTGCGGGGCCAGTTCGGCGGTCACGCGATCGTCCGCTCCGAATAGGGGGGTCACGAGCCGCCTGCGGCGAGGCGCAGGAACTCTCGTCGCTTCGCCTGCTCGACGGGGTCGGGCACCGGCAGTGAGGCCAACAGTCGCTGCGTGTAGTCGTCGTCTGGGTTGCTCATCACCTGGCTTCCGGTGCCCAATTCCACGAGCCGTCCCTGGAACAGGACGCCGACCCGGTGGGCGAGCATGTCGACAACCGCGAGGTCGTGGCTGATGAACAGGGATGCGAAGCCGAACCGGTGCTGCAACTCGGTGAAGAGCTCGAGCACGGTCGCCTGGACGGAGACGTCGAGCGCCGAGGTCGGTTCATCGGCGATCAGAAGGGTCGGCTCAAGGACGAGGGCCCGCGCGAAACTCACCCTCTGACGCTGCCCTCCCGAAAGCTCGTGCGGGAACCGTCGCGAGTACTCGCGGGGGAGTTCAACGGCCTCCAGGATCTTGGCGACCCGATCGCGTCGTTCCGTGGCGGACAGGTCACGGGCGTGGACGACCATCGGTTCCTCGATGCACTCGCCGATGGTCAGTTGGGGGTCGAAGCTGGTCGACGGGTCTTGGAACACGAAGCCGATCTGGCGCCGCAGGGGCTTGAATGCGCGCTCCTTGAAGCCGCGCATCTCGTGGCCGAGCACCCGCAGCGAGCCGCCGGTGACGGCCTCCAACCCGGCCATTGCGCGGCCGATGGTGGTCTTGCCAGACCCGGATTCGCCGACAAGGCCGAGCACCTCGCCGGCGTGGATGGTGAAGTCCACACCTCTGACGGCGCGGAAGGGGGGTGAGCCGAGCCGGCCGGGGTAGGTGACCTCCAGCCCCTCCGCCACCACCACGGGCTCGCGCGATTCCAGCTCGGCCAGATGCTCTGGGCCGAGATCGCGGGAGGCGGACTTCACCCCGATTCTGGGCACGGCCGCGAGCAGTTGCCTGGTGTAGGGGTGACGCGGGTTGGCGAACAGCTCACGCACCCAATCGCGCTCCACCACCTCGCCGCGGTACATCACCAGGACCGAATCGGCCAGGTCGGCGACGACGCCCATGTTGTGGGTGATCAGGATGATGGAGGTCCCGTGCGTGTCCCGGATGTCGCGCAGCAGCTGCAGGATCTCGGCCTGCACCGTGACGTCGAGCGCGGTGGTCGGCTCGTCGGCGATGATCAGTTCGGCCCCCATGGCCAGGGCCATCGCGATGATGATCCGCTGCTTCTGGCCACCAGAGAACTCGTGCGGGTAGTCATCCAGGCGCTTCTCCGCGTCGGGAATCCCAACCTGCTTGAGTGCCTCGACGATGCGACGGCGCAATTCCTTGCGTTTCAGCTTCGGGTTGTGGGCCCGGAGCCCCTCGGCGAACTGCCACCAGATCGGAAACACCGGATTCAACGCGGCCGATGGTTCCTGGAAGACCATGGAGGCTTGTCGACCCCGAACCGAGCGCATCCTGCCGGCCGAGAGCCCGACCACGTTGGTGCCCTCCAACCAGATGGCGCCGCTGGTTTCTGCGGTATCCGGCAACAGGCCGAGGATGCTACGCGCGGTGACTGTCTTGCCCGACCCGGATTCGCCCACGATCGCGAGGATCTCTCCAGGGTCGACGTAGAGGCTCACGTCGTTGACGGCGTGGACATCGCCTGAGTCGGTGGCGAAGCTCACATCCAGGTGCTCGATCCGCACCCGGGGATCCGTTCCGGGGGCATCGGTGTCGGAAGTCATCGCGTCTCCTCCTGGGCCGGGCCGCGGCCTTCCTGCCGCGGCGCCTGATGCGCAGCCGCGGGTCGTTGAGGTCGTTCATGGACTCCCCGACGAGTGTCACCCCGAGCACGCTGATGACGATGGCCAGGCCGGGGAAGAGTGCGGTCCACCAGATGCCGGAGGTGACGTCGGCCACCGACCGGTTGAGGTCGTAGCCCCATTCGGCTGCCGCCGTCGGCTCGATCCCGAACCCGATGAAGCCGAGCCCTGCAAGGGTGAGGATGGCCTCGGAGGCGTTCAGGGTGAAGATGAGGGGCAGGGTCCGTGTGGCGTTCTTGAACACGTGGCCGAACAGGATCCGGCTGACGGGGGCACCGATCACCTTGGCCGACTCGACGAACGGTTCGGCCTTCAGCCGGATGGTTTCGGCGCGGATCACCCGGAAGTACTGGGGGATGAACACCACGGTTATCGAGATGGCGGCTGCCAGGATGCCGACCAACGCCCCGGATCTGCCCCCGCTGATGACGATGGACAACACGATGGCCAGCAGGAGGGACGGGAAGGCGTAGACTGCGTCGGCGATCATCACGAGGATCCGGTCCAGCCAGCCACCGAAGTATCCGGAGACCAGCCCAAGGAGCACCCCGATGAACAGCGATGCGACGACGGCCAGGCAGATCACCGCGACCGCCGTCCGGGTGCCCCAGATGACGCGGCTCAGGACATCGAATCCGGAGACGGTGGTGCCGAGCAGGTGCGCCGCCGACGGTGGCTGCTGAGCCCCGAAGGTGACGCCGTCTGCGGTGGTCTGTGCCCAGCTGTAGGGGGCCAGCAGCGGAGCGAACAGCGCGACGAGTAGAAGCAGGCCGGTCATGATCACGCCGGCGATCAGCATCCCGCGTTGGAGCCCGGCGCTGCGGCGCAGGTCGGCGACGACGGGAAGGCGGAGGTACCAGGGGTCGCGCCGGTCGGCGATCGGGGTGGCTGTCATTTCAGTACCGCACTCTCGGGTCGACGAACGCTGCCACGACATCGACGACGAAGTTCGCGACGGCCACGATCACTGCGGTCAACATGACGATCCCCTGGACGGCGACGTAGTCGCGGGCGCTCATGTACTGCACGAGCATGAAGCCGAGCCCCTTCCACTCGAATGTGGTCTCGGTCAGCACGGCGCCGGCGAGGCTGAGCGCGATCTGCATGCCCATGACAGTGATGACGGGGATGAACGCCGGGCGCAACGCGTGGGCACGGACCAGCCTGGTCTCGGCGACACCGCGGCTGCGGGCGGATTCGATGAACGGTCGCTCCAGAGTGCCGATCAGGTTTGTTCTGACGAGCCTGAGGAAGATGCCGCCGGTCAGCAGGCCCAATGCGACGGCGGGCAGGATCGCGTGAGTGACCACGTCGCCCAGCAGCTGGAGGTCCCCTAGCCGCAGCGCGTCGATCAGGTAGAACGGGGTGGGGTTGGTGATCGTCTGCATCTTCAGCTCGCCTGCCGTCGAGATCCGGCCTGCCACCGGTAGCCAACCGAGTTGGACCGAGAAGATGAGCTTGAGCATCAGGCCGGTGAAGAACACCGGCGTCGCGTAGCCGAGGATCGCCAACACGCGCAGGACGGCGTCGGGGACGCGGTCGCGCTTGTACGCGGCGTACATGCCCAGCGGCACTCCGAAGCCGATCGCGACCACGAGCGAGTAGGCGACCAGCTCGGCGGTGGCCGACCCGTACCTGGCGAGGATCTCCACCACCGGTTGATTGTCGGTGAAGGTGGTACCGAAATTGCCTCTGACGATCTGGCCGAGGTATTCGAAGTACTGGACGATCAGGGGGCGGTCGTAGCCGGCCTGGTGAATCCGTTCCGCAAGCTGGTCGGGAGGAAGCCGTCCGCCGAGCGCCGCGGTGATGGGGTCGCCGGTCATCCGCATCAGGAAGAAGACGACGGTCACAAGGATGAACATCGTCGGGAAGATAAGAAGGAACCGGGCGACGAGGTAGCGCAGGAGGCTGCCGCCGCCCTTGGGTGAATCGGGAGCAGGCTCGGTCGTGTTCGCCTGTTCGAGGGTCTCAATCATCGTGGTTGTGGGGGCCGGGCACCGGGTGGTCTCCCGGTGCCCGGCCAAGAATCACTTGGCGAGGACGCCGATGCGGAACTTGAACGAGGCATCGAGCGTTTCGCCTGCCCCGGTTACGCCTTGGGCGGCGAATGCGAACTGCTTGCCCTGTAGGAGCGGCAGCGTCGGCAGATCCACGGCGAGGATGTCTTGAATCTGCTTGATCAGTTCCTCACGCTTGGTGGCATCTGGTTCGGTCGCCTGCGCCGTGATCAACGCCTGCACCTCCGCGTTGTCGTAGTGGTTGCCCAGGAAGTTCTCCTTGGTGAAGAACGGCGTCAGGTAGTTGTCCGCGTCGGAGAAGTCCGGGAACCAGCCCAGTTGGTAGAGCGGGTAGACATCGGAGGAACGGTCCTTGGAGTACTGCACCCATTCGGTCGACTGGAGGTTGACGGTGAACAGGCCACCCTCCTCGAGCTGAGCCTTGTACATCGCGTACTCGTCGCCCGAGCTGGGGCCGTAGTGGTCGGGGCTGTACTGGATGTTCAGCGCGACTGGATCGGTGATCCCGGCGTCCGTCAGCGCCTTCTTCGCGGCATCGACGGAGGGGCCGCCCTCACCGTCACCGTAGAGCGGCTTCAGCTGCTCATCCGAACCCGTGAAGCCGTCGGCGATGTGCGCGAACAGCGGCTGGTAGGTGTCCTTGTAGACCTGCTCGCTGACGGCGGAGCGATCGATGAGGCTGGCCATGGCCTGCCGCACGGCGGTCGCCTTGGCTGGGTCGGCGTCGGCCGCGCCCGTGCCGAACGGCATGGTCGTGAAGTTGTAGACCAGGTAGCGGATCTCCCCGCCCGGCCCCTCCTCGACCGTGACCTTGTCGTTGCCCCGCAGCGACTCGATGTCGGTGGCCGACAGGCTGCGGTGCGCGACGTCGATGTTGTTCTGCTCGATGTCGAGCTTCATGTTCGACGCGTCGGCGTAGAACTTCTCGTTCACGCTCGCGGTCTTCGGGGCGCCGAGGAGGCCTTGGTAGTCGCCGTTCGCCTCGTAGGCGATGAGCTGGTTGAAGTTGTAGGTCGAGATCCCGTACTGCCCGCTCCACGGCTTGGCCGCGACGATGTCCGCGTCGGCGAGGGTCTTGTCGGCGGGGAAGGACTCCTCGTCGACGATCGGGCCAACGGGCGAGGTCAGCACCTGCGGGAAGATCTGGTCGTTTGGAACCTTCAGCTTGAACTCGACCGTGGTGTCGTCTGGCGCGTTGACCGAGTCCAGGTTGCCGAGCAGGCTGGAGGGCCCGTTCGGGTCGGCGATCGTGATCTGCCGGTCGAAGGAGAACTTCACGTCGGAGCTGGTCAGGTCGTTGCCGTTCGCGAACTTCAGGCCGGGCTTGAGTTTGACGGTGTAGGTGCTCGGGTCGGTGAACTCGCCCGACTCTGCCAGGTCCGGTTGCGGTGTCATGTCGGTGCTGCCCGGCACGGTGTTCATCAGGAACCCGTAGACCTGGTTCATCACGAAGAATGAGCCGTTGTCGTAGCTGCCTGCCGGATCGATCGAGGTCACCTTGTCGGTGGTGCCGATCGTGATGGAGTCGGCAGAGGGTCCGGGGCTGCCGGTGGTCTCGCCGGGAGTCGTCTGTGCGCAGCCTGCCAGCAGGACGGCGGACAGCCCGCCGGCCAGCAGCGCCAGCCCGCGGCTTGTTGTTTTGCTCATTTGACGAACCTTCCTTGTCCATCCAGGGCCGCGACTGATTTCTCCGGCCCCGGGAGTGCTGGACGTCGCGCATCGAGACTAGAGCGATTCCCGGCCCAATGGCGAGGGCTACACCCGATGCGGCGAAATGTTGTCAAATCGTGATGCGCCGCCTGAAGCGCTCGGCGGCGCATCACGTTCCGATTAGTGGCGCCTACCTGGTCTCGACGGCCCGGATCGAGTCGACGACCATTTTCCAGAAGGCCGCGTGATCCAGCTTCACCGCGACCTGGGTCGTACAGCCGTCGGGGGCCGGTGCACGGAAGTCCGCCACCGTCATGCCGACGGTAAGCGTTCCGTTGAGTTCAACGTCAAGGGGCACCTTCCGGGTGCTCACGACGCTCGGATCGATGAGATACGCAATGGTGCAAGGGTCGTGAACCGGCGGGTTGTCGAAACCCTGCTGTTCCTTGTACGCCTGCCTGAAGAATCCGAACAGCCCCAGGACGAATTCGCTGCACTGCGAACCGATGCCACGGATGTCCTCTTCCACCTCCGGCGTCGCCAGCGCCTGGTGCGTCAGATCGAGTCCGACCATGGTCAGCGGCCACTTCTCGTTGAAGACGATGTGGGCGGCCTCAGGGTCGACCTTGATGTTGAACTCGGCGACGGCGCTCCAGTTTCCCGTGTGGTAGCCGCCGCCCATGAGCACTACCTCCTGCACCCTCTCGGCCAGCCGCGGTTCCTTGCGCACGGCCAACGCGATGTTGGTCAGGGGGCCCGTGGGGACCAGGGTGACGGTGTGCGGTTCGTTGGCCATGACGGTCTCGATGATGAAGTCGACGGCGTGCTGGTCGCCGACCGAGGTGACCGGCTCCGGAAGCTCAACCCCATCGAGACCGCTGTCGCCATGTATGCCCTCTGCGACCTCGACGTCACGGACAAGGGGTCTGGCGCACCCGGCGAACACCGGAACCTCGGTGAGGCGTGCGACCCTCAGCACGCTGAGCGCGTTGTGGGTCACCTTCGGCAGCGTCTGGTTACCGCCGACGGTGGTGATCCCCAGCAGGTCGATCTTGTCGTTGCCTCCAGCGAGGATGATGGCCACCGCGTCGTCGTGACCGGGGTCACAGTCCAGGATGATCTTGCGTGTCATGGCTTACTGCCTTCCGTTTGCTTGGTGTCGAGGTCTGCCGGTTTGGGGATCAGGAACGAGGCCAGGAACGCGAGAACAAGGATGACGGCGCCGGTGGCGATGCCTCCCATGTAGCCCGCACGCGGCCCCGACATCTCCGTGATGAGGGTCGATGCCGCGAAGAGCACAGCGAAGCTGAGCCCGGCACCGAGGTTGAACGCGCCCGAGTTCATCCCAGGCAGATACCCGGGATTGTCCTCAGGGCTGAGCACGATGCCCAGCCCGTTCAGCATGATGTTGCTCATGCCCGCGTAGGTGATGCCGACGAAGATGGAGACGAACAGGAGCAGGAGCGCGCTCGGTGCACCCGCAGCGAAGAGGGTTAGCCCCAGCCCCGCGGCAGTTCCGATGAGCCCGATCTGGAGCACCCGGTTGTAGCCGAGACGACCGGCCAGCTTGCCTGAGACCGGCCCCATCAGCAGACCGGCAAGGGCGTAGGGGGTGAGGGTGACCCACGAAACCGTGTCGGCGGACAGGCCGGCGCCAACGCTGGGATCCTGCGCCAAGTTGGGGACGAGCCCGTTCATCACGGCGAAGACGCCTGTCATGGTCAAGGTGGTGGTGAGCAGGAGTGCCCAGGTCCGCCGCTGTTTCATGTAGGTCGTGGAGACCAGCGGATGAGCGACGCGTTTCTCGACATTCCAGAAGATGACGAAGCCAACCGCCCCGACCACCAGCAGCACGGCGACCAGCAGCCAGTTTGCCGCGGCCAGTTTCCCCGCCTCGTTCAGGGCTATCAGTGTGGCGCCGAGCGCGACGACGATGGGGAGGACACCCTTCCAGTCCATCGGTGGCGTTTCGCTGGCGGTCGTCTCCTTGATGAAGAACCGGACCGAGAGCACGGCGACCGTGCACACGACGGTCATGACCCAGAAGATCGACCGGAAGCCGTAGTTTGCGGCAAGCCACCCTCCAGCCAGGGCGTCCACCCCGGCGATGCCACCGTTGATCGAGGTGAGGATCGCCATCAGCAGCGCGTACTGGCGCCCGCTAGGAATCTCGGCGCGCAGCATGATGAGGCTCATGGGCACGATCGGCCCGGCAGCGCCCTGGATGATCCTGCCGATGAACAGCACCGTCACAGAGGGTGCTACCGCAGAGATGGCGCAGCCCACCGCGGTGACGATGAGCATGCCCACCATCACCTTTCGCCGTCCGATCAGATCGCCCCAGCGCGGCAGGAAGAGCGAGAACAGCGCCGCCGCGGTGAAGAAGGCCGTCTGGGTGAGGCCGATCTCAGCAGTCGTCGCGGATAGTTCCCTCTCCATCGTGGCCAGGGCGGGCGACAGCATTGAGGCGTTGAGCTGGAAGGCGAAGATGGCCACCAGCAAGGAGAGCACGATCGGCAGGACGGTCGACAGGGGCAGCTTGTCCTTGTCCGTCTCCGGAACTGTGGTCACGCTCTGGCCTCCTTCTGGGTGTCGGTCTTCTCGGCCGAATTGAGTTTGGGCTCGCTCGCGCCGGGGCAGGACAGGACCCGGGCCGACAGGGCGTGCCCGGCCAGGCAGTTCGACACCAGGTCGCCATCTCCCGACAGGTACGAGGTCAGGAAGCCCGCGTTGAACGCATCCCCGGCCCCGGTCAGGTCGCGGACGTCGTCGACGGGGGCCACCGGGACGGTCGCGTGGAAGCGGCCCGCCTTGAAGATGTTCGTCGAGTCCTTGCCTTGGCGGGCGAGGAGGACGGCATCGCCGAAGCGCGCCAGGTTGGGCCCGGGGTTCTGCCCATCAGCAAGCCCTAGGTAGAGGCTCTCATCCCGGTTCGCGGAGATGAAGTCCAGGTGGCACTGATCCATCAGGTCCAGGAAGGCCGGAATCCCGAAGTGGTCGATCATGCCGGTCGACGAGACGTCCAGCGAAACCTTGATGCCGCGACGCTTGGCCTCGCGCACAGCCTCACGAACAGCGTCGGAGGTGCTGCTGCCGGTCTCGAACGAATAGGCCGTGATGTGCAGCAGCTCAAGCCCATCGAACCAGGCCGGATCTATCGTCTCGAGCCGGGCGGAGGCGCCTCGGCTCGGGAACATGAGTCGTTCACCGTCCTGGTCGATGAGGACGACGATCATGCCGGTGACGTCTCGCACCTGCATTCGTACGTCGACGCCGTGCTGTTTGAGTTCGGTGGTGAGTACCACGCCTCCGAGATCGTCACCGATGCATCCGATGAACCGGGTGGGGTAGCGGGGGGCCGCGAACGCCGCGACGTTGGCGGCCGAGCCCCCTCGCTGCATGCGCACTTCCGATTTGGTGTCCGTAGCGTGTCTGATCTGCTCCAACTGCCACACGACGACGTCTTGGACAACGTCACCGATAACGCCGAGCATCTCGCCTCACCGTCCGACGAGAGCAGCCGCGATGCTCACACCGACGCGGATGTTGTTGTAGTAGAGCGCGACGTTGGCGTCGAGGCTGCGGCCCTGCGTCGCCTGCCTGATGAAGTCGAGCAGGAACGGGGTGGATGCCTGACCGTGGATGCCCTGCTGCTCGGCCGCCTCCCACGCCTTGGCGAGAACAGCCTCGAGTTCCTGCGGGTCGAGTTGCTCATCCGCCGGGACCGGGTTCGCGACCAGGATCGCGCTGGTGATGCCCAGTGCCTTCTGGGTCTCGACCATCGCGGCGACGTCTTCCGGCTTTTCGACCCGTGCGGTCAGATCGTGGCCCGAATCGACGACGTAGAAGCCGGGGTACCGGTCGGTCCGGTAGCCGACCACCGGAATGCTGAGCGATTCGAATCGTTCCAGCGTCGCGCTGATGTCGAGGATCGCCTTCGCGCCGGAGCTGACCAGCACGATCGGAGTCTCAGCGAGTGAGTAGATGTCGGCCGATTCGTCGAACGACTGCGCGGCCCCGTGGTGGACGCCGCCGAGGCCGCCCGTGGAGAAGACGTCGATCCCGGCGGCCCTGGCGAGGAGGCCGGTTGCGGCGATGGTGGTTCCGGCGTTCTTCTTCGAGACGGCGCAGTAGGAGAGGTCGCGCACGGAGGCCTTGGTCACGTCGTCGTCGTAGGCGAGTTCCTTGATCTCGTCGGCGGAAAGGCCGACGACGGGCTGGCCGTGTACGACGCCGATCGTCGCGGGTACCCCGCCGGCCTCCCGGATGATCTCCTCGCCCCGCGTCGCGACCTCAACGTTGCGTGGGCGGGGCAGTCCGTGGGTGAAGATGGTCGACTCGAGGGCGACGACCGGGGTTCCGTTGGCGAGGGCTTCCTTGACCTCGTCCGAGATTCGAAGAGCCGCGTTGCTCATGGGGGGCTTCCTTCCGTTGGCTGGATGTCGGGTTCCCGAAACACCAACCTAGCCATCCCTGGTATGACTGAATAGCGTTGCTGTGGCATCGGTTGATAACTTGTAGTTATGAATGTGACGCTCTCGCAGTTGCAGGTCTTCGTGACGCTCTGCGACACGCTGCACTTCCGTCACGCGGCGCAACGCTTGTCCGTGACCCAGCCCGCCGTCAGCAAGGAGTTGCGGGCCCTTGAGAGGACGTTGGGGCTCAGGCTCCTCAGCCGCTCTTCGGCGGGCACCACCTTGACGGAGGAGGGCAGGCAGATTGAGCCACTGGCACGCGCTCTTGTGGCGCAGGTGGCGACCCTCGAATCCAGAGCCGCCGAGGTGCGGCGGCAGTCCAACCGCCAGGTCACGATCGCCGCGTCACCGAGCATCGTGAACCGGATCCTGCCCGAGACGCTGCGCCAGGTGGACGACAAGGAACTGGGGATCGGGATCCTCGCGCTCGAGGTCGAGACGGGCGAGGTGGTGGACGCCGTCGACGGCGGGCGCGCCGACATCGGCATCGGGCATCACCTCTCGGAGCCGACGAGAGCGATCAAACGCCACATCGGAGACGACGAACTGCGGATCCTCGTCAGCCCGGCTCTGGTCCACGCTGACCGGAGGAATATCGACATGGCGCGCCTTGCCAACGTTCCGCTCCTGCTGTGGCCGCGCGAGCGCAACCCCGCCTATTTCGACGCGATGTTGGAGGCCTGCCGGGTCCGGGGACTGGACCCGCTGGTGCTGACCGGCACGTCACGCATCTCGGGATCGTGGTCCTATTTCCTCGACGACGCGCGTGCGTTTGCGCTGGCCCCACTCGATTTCGCGGAGCAGGAGGCCGGTGCAGGGCTGGTTTCGATCGCCTTGCAGCCGCCGGCCCAGATCCCGCTTGAGATCGTGTGGCGCGAAGGAAATGCCGCAGTCAGCGACGTGCTAGAGATCATCCTGGCCGTGACGGCGGATCGACGCAGACGCAGACCTGCGATCGCCGGGATGTAGATCCCGGCGGCCGCCGGTCGTGCTCAGCGCCCGGGACCAGTCGCCCCGCCCGGCTGGAAGCCCCCGCCGAGCCCGCCGCGACCTGTGGTGGAAGTGTCGCTGGTCGGTATGGCGAGCGAGGGGTCGGACAAGACGACCCGATCACCGGCGCTCAACCCTTCGGCCACCTCGACGTGTGTCGCGCCGCGGACCCCGAGCTTGACCTCCTGCGACCGTGCCTGCCCGTCCTCGACGACCTGCACGGTGCCGGTGTCGTCGCCGGTGAGCGTCACCGCCGAGATCGGGACGAGGACGGAGTCCGACGACGAGGCGACCGTCACGTCGACCGTCGCGGACGTGCCGATCAGCAGCGTGGCGTCACGCTCCCCGACGGCGATGGTGACGGTGTAGGTGTAGCTGCCTGAGGAGTCTGTCGGGAGCAGCGCGATGCTGCCGACGGTGCCAGACGACGTGCCCCCGGTGTCCGAGGTCACGACCGCCTCCTGCCCGACGGCGACTTGGCCGATGTCATCGACGGCGACCTCGATCGGCACCGAAACCTGGTCGCTGGTCTTGACGGCGGCGACCTGGCTGGTCGTGGCCGCCTGCCCGACAGTGAACGGCAGCGCGGTCAGCACGCCGTCTGCCGGGGCCCTGAGCGTTGCCCCGTCGAGCGCGAGTTGCGCGTTGGCGTGGTCCAGTTCCGCACCGCCTCTGCCTGCGCGACGGTGGTGGCCGTGCCGCCCATGCCACCGTTTGAGCCGGTCGGGGACCCGCCGGTTCCGGTGTCGCCCGAGCCGGTCGCGCTGGTGTCGGCGCCGCCTCCCGAACCGGCTTGCGAACCGGCGGTGCCGGCCGAGCCCGTGCCGGTGTCGGAAGTGCCGCCCGTCGGAGTCGCACTCGGCTGGTTCGTCGGCTGAGGCGTCGGGGACGAGGCCGAGGGCTGAGAAGTCGGTGACGAGGCAGAGGGCTGCGATGTCGGGGCGGCGCTGGGCTGCCCGTCACCGGGCGTGTCCGCCCCATCCGAGGCAGCCCCGGCCTTGGCGGCGTCGACCAACTGGTCGACCCACGAGTCGTACCGGTCGCGCGCGGCAATGAGCGCCGCCTCGACGTCTTCCAGCGACTCCAGCGCCGCGATGCAGTCGTCGCGGCTGACCACTTGCTCGACGTTGGTCGCCGTCGTCGCGCCCGTGGACGAGCCATCGCTTGCGGAATCCTCCGAGGGCTCTGCCGAGGGCTCGGGCGATGGGGTCCCCGAGGGGGTAGGTGTGGGGGTGTCGGACGATTCGGGGGAGGGGGTCGCCGACGGTTCTGGAGACACCACCGAGGCGACGCACTCAGCGGTGGCCGCGGCGAGGTCGTCGCTGAAGGACTGCCAGGCAGCGTCGAAGGCAGCCCTCGCCACCTCCAGGTTCTCCACGAGCTTCGCCACATCCGCCTCGCTCGGCGCCTGTCCGGGCTGGTCGGCCGAGGGCGTCGTCGTCGGGCTGGCGCTCGGGCGCGATGTCGAGGCACCCCCGGAGGGCCGCGCCGATGTCGACGCCGTCGCGCTCGGGGCCGATGTCGTCGCGCTCGTGGGCACGCTGCTGGGACGGGCCGATGCGGTAGCGACGGTGGAAGCCGTCGAACCTGTCGAGCCGACCGCGGTGGTCTCTGTCGTGGTCGAGGTCGTGTCCTCGTCTTCGGTGTCCTGTGCCTCCGCCAGATTCTCCTCGGCCTGCCTCACCTTGAGTTCGGCTTCGTCCAGCGCATCGGAGAGGGCGGTCGAATCGATGGTGGCGAGGACCTGCCCAGCGGTGACGGTGTCGCCGACGACGGCGTCCACCGCAGTCACCGTCGCCGAAGCTGGGAAGGCGACCTCCAGGGTGCCGACCGAGGTGACGGTCCCGCTGCCGGTGAGGCTCTGGCTCAGTGTTCCGGTGCGCACCTCACCGAGGGTTAGAGCGGACGCCGCGGACGGCCGGATGGCGAGGTATGCGCCACCCGCCCCGAGAAGGACGATCACCGCAAGCCCGCCGATGAGCAGGCGGGGTCTGCGTCTGGCCTTCACCGCGTCCCGCATTCGCCGTCCGTCGCTTCGCTGAGGCTCATTGAGGTCGCCGTCACGGCACCTGTGTCGTCTGCCTCACCCTGTGCGGTGACGCAGGAGCCGACCGTCGCGTCGGCTGCGGTGGCGGCACCGGTGGTGGTGACCGTCGCATCGGCTCCCAATGTGAAGGTGACCGTGGTGGCCTCCTCAGAGCCTGGCCGGGTCTGCTGAAGGGTCACGGTCGAGCCGTCAACCGCGGTCACGAGCCCGGCGACCATGCCACCGCCTCCACCGGGAGCGCCGCTCGGCATCCCGCTTGGCTGATCGGTCGGCATCCCTTCGGGGCGATCGGTCGGCATCCCGGAAGGTGGCTCCTGTCCGTCCTGGGGGGCTTGTTGCGCAGCGTCACCGCCGCCCCTGCCCGTCCCTGAACCGAACCCGCCCGAGCACGATCCGTCCTCTGCCGGGCTGACGGCGATCCTGGTGGCCGTGACCGTTTCGGCTCCGTCGGCCTGCTCGCCGAAACCGCTGATGCAGGACCCGACGGTGATGTCGGCGACCGTGCCGGCCACCTGCTTGGTGAAGATGGTCTCGGCCGTCCAGGTCACGGCCGTCTGCCCGCCCTGTCCCTGCACCTGCAACGTCTGGTCGGTGACGTCGGCGATGATCCCGCTGACGCCCGGGCGACCACCGCCCCTCCCCTCGGAGGGCTGCCCGCCCTGCTGGTCGGCGCTTGCCGTGGCCGTCGGTTGGGCGGTTGCCGTGTCGGTGGGCGCGGTCGATGAGCCGCAGGCCGAGGCCAGCGACACCGATGCGATCAGCGCAATCCCGGTCAGTGGTTTGAGAAGTGAGATACCCATTTTCAGATTCCTTCGTGTCATTCGTGACGCAGCGCGTCGATCGGAGAGAGGCGGGCCGCGCGGCCCGCGGGGTAGACGCCTGCGACGAGGCCAACCCCGACGGCGACGACCAGCGAACCGGCGACGGCCCACCAGACGAGTTGCACCGGTTGGTCCAGGAAGCGGGGCAGCACGGCCGCGCCGAGGGCCGCGATCCCAAGGCCGAGGACCCCTCCTGCCAGGCCCAGTACGGCTGCCTCGGTGAGGAACTGCGAGCGGATCACCGCGGGTTTGGCGCCAAGCGCCTTGCGGAGCCCGATCTCGCGGACCCGTTCCGAGACGCTGACCAGCATGATATTCATGACGCCGATGCCGCCGACGAGCAGCGAGATGGCAGCGATGCCGCCGAGGAGAATGGTCATGGTCCGGTCGGTGGAAGTGGCGGCCGAGACGATGGCTTCCTGCGTCGAGATCGAGAAGTCGGCCGTGTCGTCGGCCGTGGTGCCGTGGCGGGTCGACAACGCGGCGTCGACCTCCTGGTAGGCGGCAGAGAGCAGGTCGGAGGAGGCCGCCTCGATGTAGATGGTCGACACGCTCGACACGGAGGTGCCGACCGTCGTGGCCGCGGTGGTCCATGGCATCAGGACCGTGTCGTCCTCGCTGCT
The DNA here is from genome assembly GCF_900141915.1 of Tessaracoccus bendigoensis DSM 12906. GTDB lineage: Bacteria > Actinomycetota > Actinomycetes > Propionibacteriales > Propionibacteriaceae > Arachnia > Arachnia bendigoensis. The sequence goes on from NZ_FQZG01000053.1 coordinate 21,917, forward strand.
CGTCTCCGATGACGACCCCGTCGACTCCAGCACCCCTACGACGGTGAAGTCGGTGTCCGCGATCGTGACGCTCTGCCCGACGGCGCGGCCGCCGAAGAGTTCCTGAGCCGTCTCGGAGCCCAGCACGACGACGCGGGACCGGTCGGCCACGTCCTGATCGGTGATGAACTCACCGGTAGCCAGCTCACGGGAGCGGACCTGCTGCCATGACGGGGTCGCGGCGACGACCTGCGAGGTCCAGGTCGTCGACCCGGCGATCAGAGTCTGACTGGTTGACGACACCGGCGCGACCCCGGCCACGCTCGGCGCGACCTCCTGCGAGGCAAGGGCCTCCGCATCGGCCCTGGTCAGCGTCGTGGCGCTGCCGAAGCCGCCGCGCACGCCGTCGCTGGTGGAACTGCCGGGAGAGACGATCAGCAGGTTGGAGCCGAGAGCTCCGATCTGGTCCTTGACCTGCTGCTGGGCGCCGAGCCCCAGCCCGACCGTCAGCGTCACCGAGGCGATCCCGATGGTGATCCCGAGCATGGTGAGGATCGACCTGGTCCGGTTCAGGCGCACCGCCTCGAGCGCGATCAGCAGGATGTTGAGCCCCCTCATGCGGCCACCGCCAGGTCGGTGATCAGCCCGTCGCGCACATGCAGCACGCGCCCGGCCCGGGCAGCGACGTCGGCCTCGTGTGTGATCAGGACGATCGTGCGGCCGGCCCAGTGGAGTTCGTCGAGCAGGGAGAGGACGTCCTCGGTTGAGCGGGAATCCAGGTTTCCGGTCGGCTCGTCTGCCAGGATCATGGCCGGATCCCCGGCCAGCGCCCTGGCGACGGCGACGCGTTGCTGTTGACCGCCCGACAGTTCGCCGGGGCGGTGCCCGACGCGGTCGCCGAGCCCGACACGTTCGAGGGCGGCGACGGCCCGCTCCTTCCGGTCGGCCTTCCCCACCCCGGCGTAAAGGAGGGGCAACTCGACGTTGCGCCAGGCAGACAGCGCAGGCAGCAGGTTGAACTGCTGGAACACGAAACCGATGTAGCGGTTGCGGATCTCGGCCAGCTCGTCCTCGTCCAGGTGCGCCACGTCGCGCCCGGCCAGCAGATAGGTGCCGCTGGTCAGGGGATCGAGGCAGCCCAGGATGTTCATCAGGGTCGACTTGCCAGACCCGGACGGCCCCATGATGGCCACGTACTCGCCAGCCTCAACCTCGAGTGAGGTCCCGCGCAGTGCCTGCACCTCCAACTCGCCCGAGGCGTACGTCTTGGTGACGTCGGTCAGTTCGAGGATCTTCATCGGTTCGGCCCACCCTGCTGCCCGCCCTGGCCGTCCGGGGGCTGCATCCCTGCGCCGGAGAAGCCACCCGACCCGAAGTCGGGCAGCTGTCCGTTCCCTTGCCCGGGGACCCCCTGCGTTCCGCCGGAGCCTTGACCGTCGGACCCACCGGTCGGCGTGGTGATCTCGACGACGATCTGGTCGCCCTCGGCCAGCCCCTCGGTGACGATGACCTGGCCGTTGACCGTCTCGCCGGTGGTGACCGGCGTCACGGTGTCGACGCCGTCGACGACCTTCGTGACCGTCGAGGCTCCGTCGACTGTGGTCAGAGCGGCAGCGCTCACCGCGATCACGTCGGCCTGCTGGCTGACGATGATGTCGGCGGTGACGCTTGAACCTGCGAACAGGCCCTGCGGGGCACCGGTGACCTTGATTGTGACGGGGAACGAACTGGTGCCCGATGTCGATGAGGTGGCCACTACCGCAACGGATTCGACGGTGCCGTAGATCGTTTCATCTGAGCCGCTGACGGTCAGTTCGGCCTGGAGGCCGCGCTTGACGCTGGCGATGTCGCTCGATGACACGCTGGCGATGTCGCTCGATGACACGCTGGTGGACACGGTGAAGGCATCCTTGCTGATCAGCGTGATGGCGCCCGACGCCGTGCTGGTGTCCGTGGCGCCACCACCGCCCCCTCCAACGGAGCCCCCGGCCCCGGAACCGCCGCTCGAGGAGCCGGAACTGTCACCCACGGCGACGTTGACCGCAGCGACGACACCGGCGAACGGCGCCGTCAGCGTGGCTGCGGCCACATCCGACTCGGCTGAGGCCACGGCGTTCTGCTTGACCTTCACGGAGGCTTCGGCGGCGTTGATGGCAGCGTCGGTCGCGTCGTCGGAATCCTCCAGGTCCGAAAGCGACTCCTGGGCAGCGGTGAGGTCCGCCTTGGCCGATCTGAGTGCGATGTCGACCGCGCTGGTGTCGATCCTGGCCAGTTCCTCACCTTCGGTCACTTCGTCGCCGACCGCTACATTGACGGCCGTGACGGTCCCGGATGAACCGAAACTGAGATCGGATTGGCGCTGTGGTTCGAGCGTTCCGCTCGCGCTGACCGTGGTCTTCAGCGTCGTGGGGGAGATCGTGACAACCTGCCTCGTGGCCGTTGGCGCCTCGTCGGGTCGGGTCAGCAGCCAGGCCGCCGTGCCGCCGCCGGCCGCGACGAGCGCCAGAGCCGTGACGAGGACGATCCGGCCCTTCAAGGTCGTCGGCCGTCCCAGGCGGTTTCTGCGTGGTGGTGCTTCGGGTTGGCTTGCGCCGTCGGTCATGCTTGTTCCTCAGAAATGGACCGTAGAGGTCGGTCCCTCGGAGAAACATGTTTGCGGCTTGGCCTGTGACGGGGTTCGGTCGGGCCTGTGAGGAGCCTGTGTGGCTGCCGGGCCACGTTCAGAGACCGTCCCAGGTGGACGGCTTGTCGTCGGGTGGGGTCAGCTGACCCGGTATGCGGCGATGAAACCCGCGTCCACGCGTGCCAGCAGGGCGTCCTCCCCATCCCACGCCAGGCCCGCCCCGCGGACGGCGTGATCGATCCTGAAGGTCAACTCGGCCGCTGGTTGCCCAAGCCGGTAGCAGGTCACCCAGCAGTGAGAACCGACGGCGAGCCGTGAACCGCCGGGGGAGACGGCGAAGCGGTAGTTCGCCACACCCTCGGGTGGGAGCCACCAGCCGGCCGGTTCACCGGTACTGGTCGAGTACACCCCCACCGGGGCCAGGCCCTTGCCGTACAGGTCGTGGACGACGAGGAAGTCTCCCCAGAAGGCCATCCGGTTGGGGAAATCAATGCCTTCGAGGCTCATCTCGGTGCCGTCGGCGAGGCTGCGGATGACGACTTCACCGGAGCGTGCGGCGAAGGCCAGATGCGTGCTTGACAGCGCCACCGTCAGAAGGTCGGTGTGCCCGTCGTAGAGTTCAGGGGCGACCGCGCGGTGCCATTCCAGCGTGCCGGTTGCCAGATCGGTGAGCTCCAGACGGCCGTCGTTGAACCACAGTGCCCTGCCCGCGGCGACGGCCAGTACCCCGCAAGGCTGTGACGGGCTGCCGGTGAGGGGGACGAGGTCGCCCGAGGCCTCGACGCGGCACACGACGTGATCTGCGAGGGCGAGCAGCCCTTGCCCGGTGGGGGCGAGGTCTCGGATCAGGCTTCGAGACCGTGCCACGAGCCGTGGCTCGGCCGCGCTGCGGTTGAGTGAAATCAGCAGGTCCGCGTCGTCGTGAAACGTGGTGAGGATGGCCGACGGTGTGGCGGTGACAGGGAGCATGCCCGTGTAGGACTTGCCACATGCCTGCTGGAGGAAGGGCGAGCCGACCGGAACGGTCTCGGGTGGGGCATCGAGCCGGAACCCCTTGCGGAGCCTTGCCCGTTCCTGGGTCTCTGACCAGTCGATCGCCTTGTAGCGGTCCTCAAAGGTCTTGCTTGAGGACCGTTCCCGCCCGGGGCGTCCGGACGTGACGGTCACCGTCGCGTCGTCGAGAGCTGTGCGGTATCCGGCGTTCTCGGAGGTCATGGCCCGTACTCTGTCCATGCGCGGATGGTAGTCGATAGTCAGGGTCGCATCCTTCCGGCGTTCTTCGTCGTTACCAGCGATGGATGGCGGTTACCAGGGTTGTCTGCGGTTACCAGGGTTGTGTGGCGGTTACCAGCGTTCTGCTGCGGACACCAACGGTTGTGCTCGTCACCAGCCGTATACGGCTGGTGACGCGGGATTTCGCTGGTAACGGGTGTCAACCAAAGTGGTGGGCCGACGCGTTGTGCAGGGTGAGGAGGCGAGATGACCCAAAGCCAGATCATGCCCGTTGAGGTGCGGGACTTCGATCACTTCGTCAGGACGAGAGCTGGCCGGTTGTACCGGGCCGCCTGGTTCCTGACCGGGGAAGCGCACAAGGCCGAAGACCTGGTTCAGACGGCGCTCGGAAAGGCGTACCCGCACTACCCGCAGGTGGCAGACGACGAGGAGTTCGAGGCCTACGTCCGAACCACCTTGTACCGGACCTACGTCCAGTGGTGGCGACGGCGCTGGAACGGGGAGGTCCCAACCGGGGAACTACCTGATGCGGTAGCGGAAGGGGCGCCGACCCCTGCGCGCATCGACCTGGCTCGCGCCTTGGCCGAACTGCCGAAGATGCAGCGCGCCGTCATGGTGCTGCGCTTCTACGAGGATCGTCCGGTCGCCGAGGTGGCCAGCCTGCTCGGCATCTCCGAAGGGTCGGTCAAGACCCATTCCTCCCGCGGCTCCGCAAACCTGCGCCGCTCAACCCACCTGACCGAGGAGGCATCATGAGCGACATCCACAACCTGTTCCACGACGCGGCCCCAGACGAGCCGACGACCGAGGCCTGGCCTGAGAAGGTCCACGCCCGACGTCACCGCAACCGGGTCGCCGGGGGTGTGGCGGCTGGGACGCTGGCTGTCGCGCTCGCCGTCCCGCTCGGGATCGCCCTGCTCAACCAGCCCAACCAGATCGTCGCCAGCCCCGCGCCCACCTCGACGCCGACCCCCCAGACGGTTTCGGTCGGGGACGCGGAGAGCGCCTGTGCAGCGGCGGCCGAACAGGTCGCGGGCTGGGCGGAGGCAGATAGGGGCGACCTGCCGGCCGTCAGGAAGGGCGCGACGGTGGCCTGGCTCTGCGGCGACCAGATGACCCTCGGCCCGAACGAACCGCTCACCACCGGGCTGGACGACCTCGTGCAGGCATACCTCGACCAGCCCGAAGCCCCTCTCGACCAGGCCTGCACCATGGAGTACCGGATGGCCTACACGCTGGTCTTCCAGTACGCCGACGGGTCACTGGCTCCGGTGACCGGTGAACTGCACGGGTGCCGGAACCTGAGCGACGGCGCCACGCTCCGTTCAGGGGGCGACGAACTCCTGACGCAGGCCACCGAGGCATGGACGGCGGAACGCGCCACGTCGGATTTCCGCGATGACGAGCCCGCAGCCTGCAGCGAAGCGACCATGTCGATCCTTCCGTTCGATTCGACACAGGTCAGGGCGGTGCAGACCTGCACCCGCTCGGGCGAGTTATGGGACGTCTACCGGGTCGACGTCATCAACGACCTCGACCTCCCCACCAACCCGGACGTCGCCAACGCAGTCATGGAGTCGGTGTCAGCCGATGTCGCGGATGCGGTCGACGTGTGGCAACCGCGCGAGCCGGAGCGTCGCATCGAGGTCGTTGACCGCTGGGGAGCCAAGTTCGTGCTCAGCGAGTTGCAGGACGGTGGGTTCGTCTTCACCGACGTCGATGGGAACCCGCGGCTCTGGACCCCGACGCCCAAGCTGGCGGTGCTGCTGGCCGTCGCAGACTGAGCGTCCGAACCCGTGCAACCAATTGCCGACCCCAGAGCGTCGTATGAGAGGAAGGAGGGCCGAACCATGACCCGACGACAGGCGCGCCGTCTGCTGCGCATGGCATGGGTCGGTCTTCTCCTGGCCGCCACGACCTGGGCCCTGGCCTGCTGGGTGCAGGTCGGCCTCGCCTCGACCGTCGACGGGGCGGGTGTGGGCGGTGCCTGGTCGGTTCAGGGGATCCGTTTGGTCCAGGCATCGGAGGAGAACTTCGTGGAGACCAGTTCGGAGGCCGCGCCCAACTCCGCCTCGGTGTAGGTGCGTTCCTGCGTGGCATACATCGACTCGAAATGTTCCCGGAAGACCCTGATGATCTCGTCGCGCGGGAGCTGAGTCTGGGAGCGCAGCGGATCGACGCGCTTGTTCGCCGATTTGGTGCCCTTGTCGGAGAGCTTCTCCCGACCGATTCGCAACACCTCAAGCATCTTGTCTGCATCGATGTCGTAGGCCATCGTAACGTGGTGCACGACCACACCGCCCGTGACCCGGCGCTGGGCCGCCCCCGCGATCTTGCCCTTTTCAGACGCGATGTCGTTGAGTGGGATGTAGCGGGCGTTGATGCCCACCTTCGCAAGTGCGCCCATGACCCACTGGTCGAGGAACTCGTAGCTGCGCTCGAAGCTCAGCCCCTCCACCAGTGAAAGCGGAACCACCAGCGAGTAGGTGATGCAGTTGCCGGGCTCCATGAACATTGCGCCGCCGCCGGTGATCCGGCGTACCACGTTGATGCCGTGGCGCGCACGACCCGCTTCATCGATCTCGTTCCTGTACGACTGGAACGACCCGATCACGACGAGCGGCTGGTCCCAGTCCCAGAACCTGAGGCTCGGGTTGACCTCCCCACGCGCCAGCTCGCCAGCGATCACCTCGTCCAGCGCGACGTGCATCCGCGGGTCCATCGTGACTGGGCCGATCACGTCGAACGTGTGATCCGACCAGTCCGTGGCGTGCCCGAGCGCCCTGCGCACCGCGATGCCGACCGATTCAGGGGCGAAGCCGATCATGCGGACGTGGTCTGCGAGCCGAATCCGGATGTTGTCAGCGAGATCGGGGACCGACGACGTGGAGGGCATCCCGACCAACGCGTCGTTGATGTCCTCAAGGGCCTCGTCGGGTTCGAGGAAGAAGTCGCCAGACACGAATGCCTGGGTGATCATCCCCTGTTCGACCTCGACGTCGACCGCCACCAACTTGCCACCTGGAACCTTGAATTCGCCACGCATGCGCCGAGCCTAGCGAGCAGATCCCTGGTTGCCACATCTTGGCTGTGCGGCGGACACGATGCCACGGGCGGCGGCGACCGGCGATGGTCGCCAGCCCGGCCCTTCAACCCGCAATTGGGAGCGACGGGCCGTTATGCTCCGATGACAACCTCACAGGTGGGTCGGAGCGTCGTTGCTGGTGGAGGTGAGGCATGCCCGACATCGAGTCGTTCGTCGAGGCGCGTGGTGGCGATCTGCTGCGCGCGGCCTGGACGTTGACCGGTGACGCGCACCATGCCGAGGATCTCCTTCAGACGGCGCTGGCGAAATCGTTGGGCGCCTACGACAGGCTCGCCAACGACCACAAGTTCGAGGCGTACCTGCGCACCACGATGTATCGCACGTACATCTCCTGGTGGCGACGGCGCAGTTGGCGCTCGGAGACCCCGTCGGAGTACGTGCCGGAGGTCAGGGGGAGCGAGGCGACGGTCGAGTTACGGCTCGACGTGATGCGTGCCCTCGAAACCCTGCCGCGCATGCAGCGCGCCGTGATGACCATGCGATACGTCGAGGACCGCCCCGTGGCCGAGGTCGCCGAGGCGCTCGGCATCAGCGAGGGCACCGTCAAGAAGTACGCACACCGAGGCTGCGCGACCCTCCGGGGGTCGGCGCACCTGCAGGAGGTCTGAACAATGATCGACGAAGACCGGGATGTCGCGGAGGCACTCAAGAAGGTTGCACCGCAAATGGTGGTCCCGAGGGGGCTGGTTGCGGGGGCCAGGAAACGCAGGAGCCGCTCCCGGGCAGTTGCCGGTTCGGTTGCGGGCGTCGGGGCGATGGCCGTCGCCGTGGGCTTTGCGCTGCCTGCCATGGTGTCTGCGATTGGCCCTCTCTTCGCCGGTCAGTCCTCTTCGCAGCAGGCCGCTTCCCAGGCGGACGAACGGGACGGCTCCGCGGCGGGCGGGGCGAACCCTGCTCTCGTGGCCCAGGGGACGGAGACGGCCGCAGCGGCGAGCGAGGCGCTCGGGTGGGCGGCGATCCAGGGGGCGGGGCCCGGCAACCAGGTGGTCTCACCGAGCTCGCTCGCCCTGTCGTTGGCCATGGCTGCTGAAGGGGCTGAGGGAGCCTCGGAGGCCAGCATCGACGAGGCTCTCGGCCTCGTCGGCGACGCCCGGTCGGGCGCCTACTCCGACCTGCGACGGTCCCTGACGGGTTATGAGACGTCACCGGACCGGATAGACCTGGTCGATCCGCCTGTCACTCCGGCCCTGCACCTCGCCAACCGGTTGGTCACGATCGACAGGGAGGCCGAGGCCCCGTTCGTTGAGCGTCTGGCCCGATGGTTCGATGTGCCCGTCGTGGCGACCACACAGGGCGAGGCGAAGGCGGTTCTCGATGCCTGGGTCAATGAGAACAGCGGTGGCCTGATCGAAGAATCGGCAATCGAGGTGGTGCCCGAACTCAAGGTGGTGACGCAGGACGCGTTGCTGTTCTCCGCGGCCTGGGCGACGCCGTTCGAGCGGGACGACCTCGCCCTCGATTTCGACGGGGTCGGCAAGGTCGACGCGCTGCAGGGCATCGTCCCTGCCCGGTACGCGGAGGGCGACCGGTGGACGGCCATCCGGTTGCCTTATGACGACCGCCTGGCGGCCGATGTCATCCTCCCTAAGCCGGGGGTTGCGCCGACAGCGCTCACCGAGGCCGAGCTGGCCGAGGCGGGAGCCGCGCTGGCGACTGCGCCGGTCGAGCAGGTCGACACCACGATGCCGGTGCTGGACCTGCGATCAAAGATGGACCTGCTCAAGGCGTTGCCACAGATCGACCTGAACGACCTCGGAGGCATCTTCGACGGTGCGTTCGCTGGCCAGTGGTGGCAGCAGAGCGTGCTGCAGGTCTCAGCCAAGGGAACCGTCGGGGCGGCCGTCACGGAGATGGGCGTCTATGAGAGCGCCGTCCTTGCAGAGAGGAGCTTCGTCGCGGATCGGGGATACGTCTTCCGGGTCGTCGACACTTCGACGTCGTGGCCCCTGTTCCTGGCTTCGGTGGTCGATCCGTCCGCTGCTGGTTGAGCCTCGCTGCTGGTTGAGCCCGGCCCCCAGCGCGAAGCGCCGGGGGCCGGTGACGAAACCTCCGTGACCTTGTGCAGGGACTTGTGTCCGGTTCCGTGTGAGGCTCGCGATGGTCCCCGGCGCGACCAACCGGCCCCGGGGAACCGTTCAAAACGGTTCCCCGGGGCCGGCGGCGGGGGTCAGGGGGGTCAGTGAGATCACCGACCCACCGGGTTTACGGGTTGCGGAACAGCACCATGTTGTTGAAGACCCACTGGGTCGACTGGCCAAAGGTGTAGCCGCCTCCCGGCCTCGGGGTGGCACTGTAGACGGTCGCCCGGACGGAGGTACGGCAGGCCCCGCGGCCGGTGGCCGGGGTGTCACATACGGTCTGCCAGTCGCGCCCGCTGCTGTCCTTCCAAGTACCAGCGTGTCCGAGCGGGTTGTTCGCCCACTGGGCCCTGGTCATGTACGGCAGGTAGGTGAGGTTGTTGAATGCCCACCCCTGCTGACGGACGAAGGAGCCGTTCGCGTTGCGGGTCACCGTGGTTGCCCAGATCTCCGTGCGGCAGCGGGTCGTCTGCGAGTAGGTCTCGCAGGTGGTGAGCCACTGACGTCCGTTGAAGATGTGGTAGCCGGGGACGGTGTAGGGAACCGACGGTGCCCAGGGGGGAGCCGGCGGCGTCAGGGTGGGCGTAGGTGTCGGCGTCGGGGTGGGGGTCGGCGTCGGCGTCG
>NZ_FQZG01000006.1 GCF_900141915.1 Tessaracoccus bendigoensis DSM 12906
CCAACGCCCCCGCAAGGCCGGGAATCGGCGTCGGATTTGAGCAGGATCCGACACTCAACGACGCCGACGCGGCATCGTCAGCAGACAACGCCCCAACCCCCGCAATGACTTGCAAATCCTGCTCAACCACCTCCGACGACGCAGCGCATCGGCTCTCAGGGGCGGCGGAACGACCCTTCGCTCGGGGCGTCGGGGGTCGTCGCGACGCAGTAGAAGAGCCGACTGCCGCCCTCGAAAGCCGACTCGCTCGGCGGCAGGACCTTGGTCTCCAACTCGTCGACAGGCAGGTCGGTGTAGGCCGCCAAAGCCTCGGTCGTACAGGCCGCCCGCACGGCCGGGTCCTGTTCCACATCGGCGATGCTCGCAGACGCGATGTCGTCGGACAGCGAGCCGACGACGTATGCCTCCCAGTAGTGCTCCGAGTCGCAGTCGACCTCGCGTGACGAGTAGAAGCCGCTGATCGACGTCATCCCCCCGAAACAGACCGGGCTGACGGGCACCACGGCACCAGGAACGCTCGACCCACTCGCCGTCGACCCGGTTGACGGCGTAGGCCCGGTTGACGGCGTCGGGGTTGCCGTGGCACCCCGGGAACCAACGGGCGACCTGGTCACGGTCGCGTCGGCGACCGGCCCGTCCGAACCCACCAGATTGTTACCCAGCGCGAACCCACCGGCCCCGACGGCGACCACGAGCAGCGCGCCGACCACCACCGGCCAGGCCCGCCGCGGCCTCGTCGGCCGGTCCACCGCGGCCAGGTGCGCCGACGACGTCGACGGCGGGGAGGGCGACCCAACCTGCCGGGGCTGGGACCGCACCACCGGAAGCACCCTGGTGACATCTGTGCGAGGGGCCTCGGCCTGGGTGCCGAGCCGTCCACGCAACCCCAGGAGCGCGGCGTGGAGTTCGACCCCGTCCGCGTAGCGCTGTTCGACGTTGGGCGCCGTCGCCCGCCAGATGACCCTCATCAGGGCTTCGGCCCCGGCGCCGAGGCCCGGGATCGCCGGGAGGGGTCGGTAGAGCGTCTGGATGATCTCTGCGACGCTCTGGGGCGACCCATCGTCGTTTCGGCGCGGCACCTCGCCGGTGAGCAGCGAATAGAGCGTGGCGCCGAACGCCCAGACGTCGGCGCGCTTCGTCGGCGCCGCCTGTTCGAAAGCCTCGGGAGCCGCGTAGGCGGGCGTCAGCGCCTCGAGGGTCACCGACGACTCCCCTTCAACAGGCAACGCGGCCAGCCCGAAATCGCCGAGCCGCGGCGTGCCGTAGTGGTCAATCAGGATGTTGGAGGGCTTGATGTCGCGGTGCAGGATCCCGTGCTCATGGGCCGCGGCGAGCGCGCTAGCGATGGCGATGCCGAGCTCAAGCGCCGCCTCGGGCGACATCGGGCCGTCGCGTTTGACCAGTTGCCCGACCGAGCCGTTGTCGCACAACTCCATCACGAGGTAGGGACGGTTGTCGCGGGTGGTGCCGGCGTCAATGAGAGACACGACGTGCGGGTGCGAGGAGATGAGCGCCGCCGCGGTCGCCTCCCTGAGGAAGCGCCGCCGGTTGCGAGGATCGTCCAGGACGCGGGCGTCGATCTTGATCGCGACGTCCCGGTCCAGCGAGACCTGCCTGGCGCGGTAGACGGTGGCAAAGCCCCCCTTGCCGATCACCTCACCCAGCTCGAACCCGGGCACAAGTCCTGGGGAAACGGGCTCGGGCATCGGGGTTCCTAGTCTCGGGTTGACGGTGCCGCGATTCTACCGGGGGCCCGGTTCTCGGCCTTGGTCGATTTCTCGCCCACACCCCGAGAGATATATGCTTGCGCCATGCAAGTAAATCAGGGGCTCTCCGACGAGCTCTTCCGGCTCTTCGCCAACCTCGGGCACGCCACCCATCGCCCCGGCGCGTCGGAGACTTCCACCGTCACCTTCTCTTTGCTGGCCGCCCTTGACGGCGCCCCCCGTAGAGGGTGTGAGCTCGCCGCCGCGCTCGGGCTCGACCAGTCCACCATTTCCCGGCGCCTCACCTCGCTCAGGGACGCGGGCCTGATCGAACGCCTCCCCGACCCCGAGGACGGCCGCGCCCACCTGATCCGGACCAGCCCCGTAGGGCGCTCGTTGGTCGAGAAGGAACGCTCTCGACGCGTCCGCACGATCACCGATACGCTCGACGGCTGGTCCGACGAGGACCGCAGCGAACTGTCCCGCCTGCTCGGCCAACTCAATTCGACGCTCGAGGCCCACCGCGGCCTCCGCCAGGAGGAATCGCGTGACTGAAACCCAGGAGGTTTTCCGCCTCACCCCCCAATCCCGCCGGGTATTCACCGGCCTGCTGATCGGCATGTTCGCCGCCTCCGTCAGCCAGACCATCGTCGGCCCGGCGATGCCGCGGATCGTCGCGGAGCTCGGCGGAATGGACCACTACTCGTGGGTCGCGACCGCGGCGATGCTCGCCTCTGCGGTGGTGGTGCCGATCGCCGGGAAGCTGTCCGACCAATACGGACGCCGCCCGTTCTTCCTCGGCGGCCTGCTGGTGTTCATGGTCGGCTCGATCGTGTCGGGCCTCGCGCCCAGCTTCGGGGTGCTGGTCGCCGGTCGCGCCATCCAAGGGCTCGGCATGGGGACGATCATGCCGCTGTCCCAGACGATCATCGGTGACATCATCCCCGCTCGCCAGCGTGGCAAGTACCAGGGTTACATGGGCGCGGTGTTCGGGCTCACCTCCGTCGCCGGCCCGCTCGTCGGCGGGGTGATCACCGACAACTTCGGCTGGCGCTGGCTGTTCTTCTCCGCGCTGCCGGTCGGGGTGATCGCCTTCATCCTGGTCTCGATGTTCCTGCACCTGCCGCACAACCCGCGGAAGGCCAAGGTCGACGTCGCGGGCATGATCACCCTGAGCTTCGCCCTGATCGCGATCCTGCTCGCCACGAGTTGGGGCGGCTCGACCTACGCATGGGGCTCCCCGGTGATCATCGCGCTGTATGGCGGCGGCGTCGTCCTTCTCGGCCTGTTCGTGTTCTTCGAGCGGCGGGCCGCCGAGCCGGTGCTCCCGCTGCGCCTGTTCCGCTCGTCGGTCTTCACGCTGACCAACCTGTCGGTGTTCACCTTCGCGATGCTGATGTTCTCCGCGATCATCTACATCCCCGTCTTCGCGCAGGGCGTGCTCGGCGTCAACGCGACCAACTCCGGCCTGATCCTGATGCCGCTGATGCTCTCGTTCGTGGTGATGGGCATCGTGATGGGCCAGATCGTCACGCGCACCGGCCGCTACAAGGAGTTCATGCTCGCGGGGATCGCCATCATGGGCGTCGGGGTCACGCTGCTGACCCGCCTCGACCACCTGTCGACACCGCTGCAACTGTCGCTGTCGATGCTGGTGCTCGGCATCGGCATGGGCATGGTCTCGCAGCAGTATGTGCTGGTCATCCAGAACGCCTCGACCCGCCGCGACCTGGGCGTGGCCACCGCCTCGACGCAGTTCTTCCGCAACGTCGGCTCCACCGTCGGCACCGCGGTGATGGGCGCCGTCATGACCTCCGGGCTCAGCGTCGCCATCGCCGGCCACCTGACGGCGGAGGCCGCCTCGAAGCTGCCCGAGGGTGGCATCGATGCGGGTTCGGTGCTCGACCCGGCCGCCCTCCAAGGCCTGGACCCTGCCGTCGTGGACGCCGTCCGCCAGGGACTCGGCGAACAGCTGCACACGGTCTTCCTGCTCCTCTACCCGCTGATCGTGGTGCAGTTCGTCGCGATCCTGTTCGTCAAGGCGCTTCCGCTGCGCGAGACCTTGGACGACCCCGGCAAGGAACTGCTCGACTCGATGGCCCAGACCGCGGCGCACGAGGGCGACATCGTCCCCGTCTTCCACTCGGCAAGCACCACAGGCGCCCGCTCCCGCGAGCGGGTGATGGGCTACCGGTTCCACGCCATGGCCGAGCAGTCAGAGCAGCCCGACCGGCCGATGCTGCGCCGGGCGATCACCGAGATCGGCTCGGGCGACCTTGAACGCGGCCGACGCCTGCTCCAATTGGCCGGAGACATGCTGATCACCGAGGACCCCGAGGTCGCCGCTCATCGGGAGAAGTATGCGGCCGAGATCGCGTCGAAGGTCAAGGGCGGGTCGGTGCTCTCCCCGGAGCTCCGCATCGATCTGGCGGCCGTCTTTGCCGACCTCGAACGTTCCAAAGTCGTCGGGAGCATCGAGCCGACGGTCGACGAGCGGTTCGAGGCGGTCGACGTCGGCAGGCTCCGGGAGGCCGCGACCGACCTCGCCGTCGCGTTCCTCGCCGACATCTCCGGACGGAGCACCCGGCCCCCGGAGGACGCCTAGGCGAACAGCGCCTGGCCCACGAACTCACCCTCCGTGACCCCCGGCGGCACCGCCCACAGCCCCGAGCCGATGTGCTGCAGGTACTCCATCATCAGGTCGTTTCTGCTCAGCCTCGACTGCATCGGGATGTAGTGCGTGCGCGGGTCGGTCACGAATGCGATGAAGAACAACCCGGCCGACAGCCGACCCAACTGGTCGTTGCCGTCGACGTAGTTGTAGCCGCGGCGCAACATCTGGACGCCGTCGTTGTGATCGGGGTGCGCGATCGCCACGTGTGAGGCGACGTCCATCACTGGCACGCCCCCGCGTCCCTCCAAAGTGAAGTCGGGCTGGTCGAACTCGACGCCGCCGGAGAGCGGTGCGCCCTCCCGTTTGGTGCGCCCGACGATGTTCTCCTGCTCGCGCATCGGCGCCCTGTCCCACGTCTCGATCTGCATCTTGATCTTGCGGGCCACCATGTAGGAGCCGCCGACCAGCCAGTCAGCCGCCGGGTCTGCGCCCGCCTGTACCCAGACGTGCGCGTCGATCAGGTCGGTCTGCTCGGCCCGCAGCCCCATGGTGCCGTCCTTGAACCCGAACAGGTTGCGTGGGGTCGCCTGGTCGACGCTCGTCGACGACGTGCGCCCGAACCCCAGCTGCGACCACCTGAGCACCGCCCGCCCGAACGCGATCCTGGTCAGGTTCCGGATGGCATGGACGGCGACCTGAGGGTCGTGCGCGCACGCCTGGATGCACAGGTCGCCGTCGGAGAGGTTGGGGTCGAGGTTGTCTGCCACGAAGTGCGGCAACCGCTCAAGCGCCGCCGGGCGACGCGCCGCGATCCCGAACCGGTCGGCCCCCGCCGCGTCGAGAAACAGGCCTGGCCCGAACCCGAACGTGATGGTCAGCCCAGACGGCGGCAGGTCATAGGCCTCGCCGGTGTCCTCGGGCGGCGCGTCGTAGCTGCCCGACATCGCGTCCAGTTCCCCGGCCGAGCCGCCCTGCGTCATGCGCGACGCGGCATCGGTCCAGTCCCGCAGCAGCCCGATCAGAGCGTCCCGGTCGAGCCCGGGGGCCGTGTCGAAGGCGGCGAAGTGCATCCGGTCCTGGGCCGGGGTGACGATGCCGCCCTGGTGAACGCCGAAGTACGGATAGGCGTCCGAGACGGTCTCCTCCTTGCTGGACGGCGACGCCGAGCCTGCCGCGGCAAGCACCAGCGCCCCGGCCGCCGCACCACCGACGCCGACGGCGCCGAACAGGCCGCGGCGGCTGAGGTCGCTCATGACAAGATCACGCCCGCCATCTTCGACAACGGCTCGGACAAGGTGTTGACGGAGTCGGCCAGCTCCTTCACATCGGACGCGGAGAGCTGGTCGTAGGTGACGAAGCCGTCGCCGGAACGGTGCTTGTCCAGCAGGGTCTGCAGGTCTGCGAACGCCTGCCCGATCTGCGAGTCGAGGGCCTCGTCCTTGCGCTGCAGCAGCGGGCGCAGCCCCTCCCAGGCGACCTTGGCGCCGTCGACATTGGCTTGGAAGTCCCATAGGTCGGTGCGCGACCAGTACTCCTCCTCACCGGTCACCTTTCCCGTGGCGACCTCGTCGAGCAGCCCCTTGGCGCCGTTGGCGATGTCTGAGGCGGTAAACGTCATGTCGCGGGTGCGGTCGTACAACGTGTTGGTGTCCGCGACGAGCCGGTCGGCGACCGCCGCGCGTTCCTCGTCCGTCATCGGCGTGTAGCCCTCGGCCCGGGCGGGCCAGAGGTCCTTCTCCAGCCGATGCCAGCCGGTGAACTCGTCCCCGGCCTCGAGGTCGGCCTCACGGGCGTCCATCTGCGGGTCCAGGTCGCCGAAGCTCTCCGCGACGGTCTCCACGCGCTCCCAGTGGACGCGGGCGTCGGCGTAGAGCGCACGGGCGGCGTCGTCGTCGCGGGCCTTTACGAGGTCGGCGAACGTCTGGGTCTTGACGAGCAACTGGTCGACCTGGTCGCGGACGTACGAGGCGTACTGGGCATCCGCCTCGGCGACCAGCTCCGCATCCTCGCCCTTGGGTCCGACGTCTTCGCCGGAGTCGGTGACGGTGAACCCGCCGCGGATGCCGTCGCCCACCATCCCGGGCTTGCAGGCCGTGAAGTAGTTGCCTGCGGGCGCCGTCAGAACCAGGTCGCGGCTGAGGCCCGGGCCGATGTTCTCGATCTCCGCGACGATCCGCAGGCCGTCGTCAGCCAGCAGGTAGAACTCGTTGATCTTCGAGCCGTCGTTGGTGACCTTGAAGGTCAGCGTGCCCGACGGCGCCTCCGCGGCCGACACGTTGCACTCGGTGTCGGAGGCATTGACCGTCAACGTGCGGGCATCGCCGGTGGCTGCGGTGTTGTCGGTGCAGGCGCTCGTCAGCAGGAGGCCTGCGACGAGGGCGGGGATGACGAGTCGACGGTTCACGAAGCGGCTCCTTGGGGAATGGGGGTCGGGGCCGGACGGTGCGCGGCCCGGTTGCGGCGGAAGAAGAGGGTCCCGACGATGGCGACGTAGCTCACCCAGGCGAGAGCCTCGAGCACCGTCGTGACTGGCGAGAAGTTGAAGATGCCCTTGAGCAGCGAGCCGAGCAGGCTGTCGAGGGAGATGACGTGGCTGACGTCGAACGCGATGGTGTGCAGGCCGGGCAGGAAGCCTGCCTCCTGCAGGTCGTGGATGCCGTAGGCGAGCACGCCTGCGGCCACGAGGATGAGGAAGGCCCCGGTCCAGGTGAAGAACTTGGAGAGGTTGATCCTGAGGGCGCCACGGTACATCAGGTAGCCGAGGACGACCGCGGCCAGGATGCCGAGCAGCGCTCCGATCAGCGGTTCGGTGGTGGCACCGGTGCCACGGGCGGCGGCCTGGGTCGCGGCCCAGATGAACAGCGCGGTCTCGAGCCCCTCCCGACCGACCGCGAGCAGGGCCACCACCACCAGCGGCCAAGGTCTGGTCGCGTGGTCGAGGCTGCCCTTGAGGCTGCGGCTGAGCGTCCGCGACGCGGTCGCCATCCACAGCACCATCCAGGTGACGAAACCGACCGCGACGATGGAGAGGGTGCCGCCGATCAGTTCCTGGGCCTCGAACGTCAACCCTCGCGGCCCGTAGGTGAGCGCGGCGCCGAACGCCAGCGACACCGCGACGGCGATCCCGACGCCGAGCCAGATGTAGCGCAGGTCGTGACGCCGGTCCGACTTCACCAGATAGGCCACCAGGATGCTGACGATGAGGGCGGCCTCGAGCCCTTCACGGAGCCCGATCAGAAAATTCGCCAACATTGTCTTTCCCTTAATCTTTACGGTGAGGGTGACCTAACTAAAGACCCGGCGGGGGGTCAGAGTCAACTCCGCGGTCTGACGACCCACATCGGTGAGACGGCTCCGGCCGACTACGATGAAACGGTGAATCTCCGACGACTGATAGGTGCGCTGTCCGCCGCGCTCCTCATCGTCGTCGTTATCACCGTCCCAGCGAAGACCGCATCGGCGGATGTGTCGGCCCTGGACGTCCGCATCGACTCCGTGTCAACCCCGGTGCTGGACTTCTCCGATCCCACCCAGTTGGTCGAGTTGAAGGGCACCGTCACAAACACCTCCACGACACCCGTCACGGAGGCGGTGGTCCACTTCTGGCGGCTCCCCACCCCGATCCGATCTGCCGAGCAACTCCGCGAGTTGCGCGCTGCACCCCCAATCGGCTCAAGGATCACGGACCTGCCGAGCCTGTTCGAGATCGCCAGCGTCGGCCCGGGCGAACGGGTCGCGTTCACCGTGAAGGCGAGCGTCGCGCAACTGACGCAGGGCAGCACCCCACTGACGTTCGACGACGCCACCTACCTGATCGGCGCACAGGTGAGGGGGCTCCCCGGCCCGGAAGCGGAGCGGTCGATCGTCGGCTCAGAGGTCTTCCCGATCACCGCCACATCCTCACCCGTCGCCTCTTCCTCCCTGGTGATGCTCACCACCGCACCCTCCTGGCTGCCCGACGGGGCCTTCATCGACTCATCGCTGGTCGACCAACTGGGCAACGGCCTTGAAACGCTGCTGGTCAGCGGGGAACGAGACGACGTCCAGACCGCGATCGACCCGGCGCTCTACGACGCGGCCGTGCGGCTCTCCACCGAGCACACGGTCGCAGGCGAGAAGGTTGCAGGAAACGGCATCGCGCTGCGCTGGGTGCAGCGGGTCGACGCCTTGGCGAAACAGGGCAGGCTTTGGCGCCTGCCCTACGGGAACCCGGATCTGGTGAGGGCGGCGGCCTCGGGGCAGCTGCAGCAGGTCCTCGCCTGGAGCCGCGCAGCCAGTGGCAGCCAACTCAGCAGTCTCGACTCCATCGCCGTCCTCGACGATCCGACGGCGGACGTCGTCGCCCAGCTGGGCGAGTTCGACACCGTCGTGGTGCGCGACGCGACCGGCGCGAAGGCCGGGCCACCGATGCTCATCGGCGCCGCCTCGGAGACGACCTCCCCCGAGGACGGCACCGCCCTCGCCTCCCGGGTCAGCGATGAATTCCTGGCGACGCGCCCACCGCTCCATGTGATCGACGACGCGGCGGCGGCAGCCGTCGACGCGGAGCTGGGGGCTTGGCGCACCCACATTCCCCTCTCCCCAGACCCGGCTGAACCTCTCATCTGGTCCCCCGGCGACACCCAGCCCTGGCCCGACCTCACCTCCGCCCTGACCGACGCGGCGGGCAACGCCGAACTGCTGGCCGACCTCACGGCCACGCCCACGCCCGACGGCTCCGTCCTGGGCGCCATGGCGTGGTCGGCCGGGTTCAGTGACCAGTCCGCCGCCGTGGCCTACGTGCGCACCAGCTCCCCCGCGGAGGTGAGCCTCGACAAGATCACCCTGAGCGCGGCCGGGGCGTTCGTCATGGCATCGCGCACCAGCACGTTCCCAGCCACCTTGACCAACAGGCTCGACGTGCCCGTCGCCATCGGGGTCCGGTTCACCTCAGATTCCCCACAACGCATCTGGGTCCCGGACGTGGAGCCTGTCACAATCGAGCCGGGCGCCTCCGTCCCCGTCGAGGTCGTCCCCCAGGCCTCGGCCAACGGGGTAGCCCTGGTGCAGGCACAGGCAGTCACCACCGGCGGATTGCAGGTGGGCAAACCAGTCACAATCGAAATCACAGCCTCCGACTTTGGGCGCGTCGGCTGGATCATCATCGTCGTCTCGGGTGCAGTGGTCCTCGGAGGGACCGCGTGGCGCATCCGGGCGGTGCGTCGCGAACAGGCGAAGGCGTCCATGAAGGAAAACAGTGAGCCAAGTCAGTAGCACCAGGAAACTCGTCTCGGCCAGCGCGCTGATGGCGTCAGGGACGATGGTCTCGCGCATCCTCGGGATGGTGCGGGTCGCGCTGATCGCCTACATTCTCGGCGTCAGTACCCGTCAGGCCGACATGTTCGAACTGGCCAACACCGTGCCCAACTCGATCTACATCCTCTTCGCGGGCGGGGCGCTCAACACGGTTCTGGTGCCACAGATCGTGCGGGCCATCAAGAACGACCCGGACGGAGGTGAGGCTTACACCAACCGCATCATGACGGCCTTCATGCTGATCGTAACCGGGGTGGCCGTCCTCGTGACGGCCCTGGCCCCGGTCGTCGTGGCCATCTACTCGTCTTCGAAATGGCGGGTGCCTGAACTCGCCGAGCAGTATTCGTCGCTGATCACGCTCGCGTATCTGACCCTGCCGCAGATCTTCTTCTACGGTGCCTTCTTCCTGCTGGGGCAGGTGCTCAACGCCCGCGACAAGTTCGGCCCCATGATGTGGGCCCCGATCGCGAACAACATCATCTCGATTCTGCTGCTTGTGGCGTACCTGGCGATCTGGGGCAACGGGCAAGACACCTCGCAGGCCTTCACCCTGGGCCAGATGCTCATGCTCGGGCTCGGCTCGACGTTCGGCATCGCGGTACAGACGGCCGTGCTGATCCCATTCGTGCGGAAGGCCGGGTTCAAGCTGAGGCCACGCTTCGACATCATCCACACCGGCCTGGGCAAGACCTTCAAGCTGGCCGGTTGGACGCTCGGCTTCGTGGCCGTCAACCAGGTGGCGCTGGTCGTCGTCCAACGCCTGGCCACGTCGGCGACAGCCTCAGGCGAGGGCGCGGGCCTGCTCACCTACAACAATGCCCACCTCCTGTGGATCCTCCCCCATTCCCTGATCACGGTTTCGCTGGCCACGGCGATGCTGCCGAACGCATCCCGGCTCGCCGCAGCCGGGGACAACACCGGGCTCGCCAGCGAGGTCACCAAGACGATGCGGCTCGCGCTGCTGGTGATCGTGCCTGCCGCCGTCACGTTCATCGCGCTCGCCGGCCCCATCTCGGGCATCCTGTTCGGGCACGGCACCAACCCCGACGACGCCGTCCTGATCGCCTGGACCCTGATGGCGTTCACCGTCGGCCTGGTCCCGTTCACGATCCAGTTCGTGTGCCTGCGCACCTACTACGCGCTCGAAGACACCCGGACGACCTTCCTGCTGCAGATCCTGATCGCAGGCATCAACATGCTCGGCGCGGTGGTGCTGGTCAGCCTGGTGTCGTCCACCGCATGGATCGCGCCCGCGCTCGGGCTGGCCTACTCTCTCGCCTACTTCGTAGGTGTTCTGGTCTCCTGGCGGTTGCTCCGCAGCCGGATCCCCGGCTTGGACGGCGGAAAACTGGTGCTCCACATCGTGCGCTTGGCCATCGGTTCCGCCGTCGGCGGGGTCGGGGCCTACTTCCTGTCCCGATGGCTCCTCGTGCTGATCCCCAACGCGCTGGTGGCCAACCTGGTCTCGTGCGCCGCGGGAGCGGTGCTGATCCTCGGCGGGTATCTGCTGGTCGGCAGGCTCCTGAAGGTGCATGAACTTGCCAACCTGCGCGACCTGGTGCGTACCCGGTTCGGCCGCGGGAAGGCGTCGGCATCCTCCGCCGCGGTGGCGACCCCGGATCTGGCCGACGAGCCGGAGACGGTGCTGCTGCCTGCCGCCGACGACACGCCGACGGTCGTCTCAGACGCGTTGGACGACATCGGCCCCATCACGATCGTGCGGAACCGCCCCCCCGCGTCGCTGCACACCTTCGACGACGGTGAAGAGGAGTCGATCATCGATTCGGTGTTCCGCAAACCTGCCATGGAGAGCGGCTCCGCTGACGGAGCCGATCCGGGCGATGGTGCCGCCGGGCCAGACGAAGCCGACGAGGACACCGGCGATCCCACTGACCAACCGACCGGGCCACTCGATCTGGAAGGACTGTTCCGCGACGAGGAACCGGCTGCCCAGCTCGATGGGATCGCCAACGTCGGCACCTTGATCAACACCCGCTACGAACTGCTCGAGCTGTTGGCTAGCCGCCACGGCACGGAGACCTGGAGGGCTCACGACCAGGTGCTCTCCCGTGATGTCATCGTCCACGTGATCGCCGCCGGCGATGCCCGCATCGGTGAGCTGATGACCGCGGCCCGGAAGGGGGCCGTCGCCACGGACTCGCGATTCCTCAGGGTCCTTGACGCCGACGAACTGACCGGACCCGCTCAACCGATCGGCGCCTACGTCGTAGCCGAGTACGCCCACGGCCGCTCGCTGACCCGCCTGCTAACCGCCGGACCGCTGAGCGGCATCGAGGCGGCCTTCATCGTGCGCGAACTGGCGGATGCCCTCGTCGGCGTACACAGCCAGGGGCTGTTCCATGAGGCGATCAATCCGGACAACGTGATCATCACCTCATCGGGCGCCGTGCGCCTGGTCGGGTTCGGCATCGAGGCCACGCTCGCCGGGCGCGGAGACGGGGGCAGCGCGTGGGCGCTGCGGGAGGCCTCAGACGTGGTGGGGCTCGGGAACCTCCTCTACGCCTGCCTCGTGCAGCGCTGGCCGGGCGAGCCTGGATTCGGGCTGACCGCCGCCCCCGTGATCGCCGGGGAGGCCGCTCCCCCCCACACCATCCGGGCCGGGATCTCTCCCGCCCTCGACCGGATCTGCAGCGTTACCCTGACCCGACGCGGGGCCGCGTCCGAACGCCGCATCACCACGGTGTCCCAATTGGTGGACGCCCTGAACCAGGTGCTCGGCACGGCTGATGCATCGGCAGACCTGGAGCAGAGGGTCCGCGCCTCGGATTCGAAGGCCATCGCGCCTGCCCCGTCGGTGACTCGCGAGGAGGCCGCCGAGCCGGTGAGCGCCGCCACACGGACCGAACCGCGACAGTCCTACGAGCCCATCGCCGGCAGCGAGCGCACCGGGCGTTCCCGCCGGGTGCTCGGCATCCTGGTCGCGTTGGCGGTCCTGGCACTGGTCGTCTCCCTGATCATCGTGGGGGTCAACAATTCCCGCGACAACGCGGCGCAGCCCTCCGACCCGGGGGTGTCGGCCTCCGCCGACCAGAGCGCGGCGACCTCCCCGATCCAGATCGTCGGGGCCACCGACTTCGACCCGGAGACCGATGGTGGCAACGGTGAAGAACACCCCGAAAGGGTCGACGCCGTGTTCGACGGGGACCCGTCGACGTCGTGGGTCACCATGTCCTACAGGAGCCGCCCGGACCTGGGCGGTCTCAAGCCCGGCGTCGGAGTGATCCTGGACCTCGGTGAGGAGAAGACGGTAACCGCTGCCGAACTGACGCTGACCGGCGGGCCGACCGGGATCGAGCTTAGGGTGCCTACCGGCGCCGAGCCGTCGATGCGCACGCAGGCCGACTGGAAGGTGGTGGGGGCCGACGACTCCGCCGACGCCACGGTGACGATCCCGCTCACCGAACCCGTCCAGACCCGTTACCTGATGGTGTATTTCACGATGCTTCCGCAGGTCGGCGACAGCTACATCGGGGAGCTGAACGAGGTGGTGCTCCGCTGATCAGCGCAGGGGTCGGCCGTCGACGTCGGGCAGCTTGCGGATCGCGATCATCACGATGTCGATCAGCGCCCAGATCCCGAATCCGCCACCGGTGATGAGTTTCAGGATGCCGAGGCCGGTCTGCCCGAGGTAGAACCGGTCGACGCCCAACACCCCGAGGAAGATGCTCAGCAGCAGGGCGACCATCCACTCCCGCGACGAGTAGAGGCCAGGCAGTTGCCCGGCCGGGAAGTAGCCGCCGCCTGCCGCATCGCGCAACATCGACTCGGGCTTGAGCTGCCCCGCGTTTGCCATGCCGGCCAGCGCCTGGATCGGATAGGGACCGTAGTCCTGCCCCATGGAGGAGATGTAGAACATCCCTGGTACCGGGGCGTTGGAGTAGCCGTACGTGCCGTAGCTCATGGGCAACACCCTAGTCGTGTATTAGGTCGGCCCGGCTGAGGGTTCCGGGTTGTCCATATCCGGATGTGAGGGGTATCAGATCGCCCGATCCGGTGCACCGCAGCCGTGACATGGTTTGACACCAGCCACCTAAAGTTGGGTCGTGAACATCAATCGCGGCTACGTCTACGTCCCGGCAAGTCAGCGCGTGGGCGAAGCCGACTGTCGAGCACTTCTCGAGGACATCGGAGCGGGCCTGTGGGTCACCGCGGCCGCGGGGGAGGTGCCGTCAGCGACGCTGCTGCCCACGTTGTGGCGCGGCGACCGCTTGATCGCGCACGCCTCAGGCCACAACGAGCAGTTCGCGACGCTCGACGGCCCGCTCCCCTGCCGGGTCGTGGTGCAGGGAGCCGAGGCCTACGTCAGCCCTCGTTGGTACCCGAGCATCCAAAGCCCTGACGAGGGTGGGGCCGCGCGGGGCCGGGCCGAAGGTCGCGCCGTCGGCACTTGGGACTACCAGCAGGTGCAGTTCGCCGGGCGCTTGACGGTTCACCGCGACCGGGAGCGGCTGCGGCGTGAGGTCGCCGAATTGGCGAGGCTCCACGATGAGGAGCGGCTCGCGGAGGGCTGCCCGGCCGATGCGCACCGCGGCCCGTGGACCCCGAAGGAGGCGCCGTCGGACTTCCTGGAGGCGATGCTGAGCGGGATCGTCGGCCTGGAGTTGGAGATCACCGATGTGGTTGGGCGGTTCAAGCTGTCGCAGAACCGTGTCGAGGTCGACCGGGACGGGGTGGCGGCGGGGTTGGAGGAGCGGGGTCGCCCGAGGGACCTGGCGGTCGCCGAGGCCGTCAGATCCGCCGTCCCGCTGTACGAGTCGACCGGGGAGTGAGCTTGGGTCGCCTTTGGCGCGCCACCGTCACCCCTGACGTTGAGCCCCCGTCACCCCTGACGTTGAGCACTATTACGGGTTCGATCCGGCACCGAGCGCATCGTCAGCAGACAACGCCCCTCCCGCACAATCGAACCCCGGATAGTGCTCAACACCCACCCAGCCCCAGCGCCCCTCACCCCAACACAAACCCGGGGCCGACCGTCACGCACCGCGCCCCCGTCGCCCCTGACGTTGAGCACTATCCCGACCTCGATCCGGCACCGAGCGCATCGTCAGCAGACAACGCCCCTTCCGGACAAACGAACCCCGGATAGTGCTCAACGCTCACCCAGCCCCAGCACCTCCGCCAAGTCGTAGCTGACGGGCTCCTCCAACTGCTCATACGTGCACGACTCCGGGGAGCGGTCGTCGCGCCACCGGTTGAACTGCGCGAGATGGCGGAACCGCTGGCCCTCCATATGCTCGTAGCGCACCTCGACGACGCGTTCAGGCCGCAGCGGGGTGAACGACAGGTCCTTCTTCGCGTTCCACCTCGACGCGGCCGCCGCCGTCGGGGTCCGGGGGACGGACTGGTCCCGATTGTCGGGCAGCTTCTCGTCCGGTTCGGACCACGCCCACGGATGCCCCTCGAACCCCGTCACCAGGGGTTGGAGTTCCTCGAACAACTCCCGCCGCCGCGCCATCGGGAAGGCCCCGATCGCGCCGACTGAGTTCAGCTGGCCGTCCTCGCTGTAGAGGCCGAGGAGCAGCGACCCGACCGCGTCGGGTTCGTCCCGGTACAGCCGGTACCCGGCGACGACGCAATCCGCCGTCCGTTCGTGCTTCAGCTTGTACATCACGCGCTTGTCCTCGGCGTAGGGCGCGTCGAGGGGTTTGGCGATCACCCCGTCGAGCCCTGCCCCCTCGAACTGCTCGAACCACTCCATGGCCATGCCGGCGTCGTAGGTCGCCCTCGTCAGGAAGATCGGCGGCCGGGCCTCCCCCAGAGCCACCTCAAGCGCCCGACGGCGTTCCCGGAACGGTTGCTCCGCATAGTTCGTCTCCCCCAAGGCAAGAAGGTCGAACGCGACGAAACTGGCCGGCATCGACCCGCTCAGCTTCTTGATCCGCGACGCCGCCGGATGGATGCGCTGCTGCAGCGCGTCGAAGTTCAGCCGGTCGCCGTCGACCATGACGATCTCGCCGTCGATCACGCTGTGGTCGGGGAAGTTCGCGACGACCGCCTCCACCAGTTCCGGGAAGTAGCGCGTCAACGGGCGCGAGTTGCGCGACCCGATCTCGACCATGTCGCCCGAGCGCCAGATGATGGCGCGGAACCCATCCCACTTGGGCTCGAACAGGTAATCGCGGTCTGGCAACTTCTTGACGGCCTTGGCCAGCATCGGCCCGAACGGCGGCGAGATCGCCGTGCCCCATTCGGCGTCGCGTTCCGCCTTCGGCGCGAGGTAGTCGTCGTCGGCCCGGTCGGCCTTGCGCCTGCTCGGCGGCACGCGCGGGGGCTCGCCTGGCATCTTCGGATAGTCGGGAGGGAAGTTCAGCTCGTGCAGGCCATTCTCGACGTCCGCCTCCCAGAGCGCCAGGGCCCCGGTCACGTCACCGACGTGGGCGTCCATGTCGCCCCAAGGGCAGGGTCGGTCCTCAAGGAGGCCGGGGACGGTGTGGACGGTGAGGTCGCGCGGGTCGGCGTCGACCAGTTCCTCCCAGGTCAGCGGGGTCGACACGGGTGCCCACGCCAGGGGACGGGGCGAGTAGGCACCGGCGATGGTGCGGTCGCGGTTGGCCTGGTTGAAGTCGACGAACACGCGCTCGCCTCTTTCCTCCTTCCACCACGAGGTGGTGACGAGGTCGGGCAGCCGCCGCTCCAGAACCCGCGCGACGCCGATGACGGCGTGTCGGACGTCGCGAAACTCGTGGGTCGGGTGAATCCTCGCGTAGACGTGGATGCCGCGGTTGCCCGAGGTCTTCGCGTAGGCCGTCAAGCCGACCTCCGCCATCACGTTGCGCAGCTCGAGCGCGGCGGTGACGGCGTCAGCGAATCCGCGGCCGGGCTGCGGGTCCAGGTCGATCCTGAACTCATCGGGCCTGTCGAGGTCGGCGGTGCGCACGGGCCACGGATGGAAGGTGATGGTGCCCATCTGCGCGGCCCAGGCGAGGTCGGCGGGTTCGTCGAAGACGAGCTGCTCGTGGCGTCGCCCCGACGGGTAGGTACACATCACGGCGCGGAGGTAATCAGGCGCGCCGCGCGGCGGCCGCTTGGAGAAGAACTCCTCACCGTCGACGCCCTCGGGGAACCGCTGCAGCGTCATGGGCCGCTCGCCGTTGATGGTGAGGAACGGTTCGGCCACGGCGAGCAGGTAGTCGGCGAGGCCGCGTTTCGTGACGCCGGCGTCTGGCCACAGCACCTTGTCTGGGCTGCTCAGCTTCACCCGGCGGGGCCCCGGCCCGGGGATGTCCAGGAATTCGTCGACCATGGTTGAACCGTAACAACCGTCGGACCCGGGCGGGTGGTGTCAGGGGCTCGGATGCGTCGGGAGGGAGCAGTCGGCACCGTTTATGTGCGACACGTACTGGACGTCCGCATTCAACGGGGGGCCACTCGACTCTGACGGGATCCGTCACGGAAATGGCTGTCCACGCCCAGATGGCGGGCCCCTGGACAGCCAGTCGACGCTGAGATGGGTCCCGCCAGACGGAGCGCCATTGGACAGCCGGTCGACGCCGATAGTGGTGACCACGCCCAGAGGGAGCGCCAGGCCGCCCCGTCGGGTGCAGCTCAACCAGGCAGTGGCCGATACTCGACGCCAGACACACCAAAATCGACCACTGGCCGATCCTCGACCCCCGACACAACCCCAGCACCCCACCCCACCCCAAGCAGTGGCCGATACTCGACGTCAGACACACCAAAATCGACCACTGGCCGATTTTCGACAGAGCCGCCCTTGGACACGGTCTTGGACCAGCCGCCCAGGGGCGAGAGTTCAGATTCCCTCGGACCGAAACGCAAACCCTCAGGCCACGACGCCAACACTTCAGACCGAAACGCCAACGCGTCAGGTCGGGACGCCGAGGCCGCGGAGCAGCACACGGACGCGGGCCCGCAGCGTGGCACGCCGATCGGTGCTCGGCCGACCGACCACATCCTGCAGCAGGTCGCTGACCAGGGCCGAGACCACCCAGCGCGAAGCCTCTTCAAGCGCCATCTCCGCCTTGAAGCCTTCACCGTAGGGAGCGAGCAACGCGGCGATCCGGGCGACCAACTGATCGACCAGCTCCAGCGAGTCACTCCGTTCCGGGCCCTCCTCCCCGAACAACACCTCGCGCAGGAAGGGCCCGGCGTTCTCGGGTTGGGAGTCGGCCAGATCGATCAGCGGTCCGAGCAGGTCGAGCACCTTGTCCTCCACGGGGCGCTCCCCAAGGGTGGTCTCGGCCGAGACCAGCGGGCGGAGATGCTCGTTGATCACCATCAGGAGGAGTTCCGGCTTGCTGCCCGCGTACCGGAACAACGTGCCCTCGGCCACGTCCGCCAGGTGTGCGACCTGCTGAGTCGTCGTCCCGGCGTAGCCGTGTTCGGCGAACAGGTCGGCGGCGGCATGCGTGATCGCCGCCTTCTTCGCAGCTTTGTTGCGGTCACGGCGTCCGAGCACTGAACCGGTCTTCATGCCCACCATCCTACCAAATTTCTGAGGACGCTCATTTTTGAGTACACTCCTCTTTGTGGAAACACCGAACCATGCCCGGCAGGACGAAGACACCTCACCACCCCTGATCGTCGCGACCGACCTCCGTCTCGCGACGGTGCACGGCGTGGTCTTCCAGCACGTCACCACCCAGATCCCACGCGGTTGCGTCGTCGCCGTTACCGGCAAGGCAGGAAGCGGCAAGTCCGCGCTCCTGCTGACGCTGACGGGCCGCATGCGCGGGGCCACCGGAGAGCTGACGGTAGACGGCCACGACGCCGCCAAGCACTACCGGCGGATCCGAAAGGCGACCTCGGTCGCCCGGATCGACCAACTGATCGACCAGGAGGAGTCGCTCTCGCTGGACGACTGCATCGTCGAACGCACCCTCGCAGACGGGGCCCCGGCAAGATCGCGGGTCGCCAACTACCTCCACACCGCCAACCTTCTGGGCCTGACCGAACCGCTGACGACGCACTACGGCGACCTGTCCCCGGCCGATCAAATCCGAGCCTCCGTCGCGCTCGCCACCATCCAACCGACCCCGCTGGTCGTGCTCGACGACATCGACCGCGAGACGACGGCCCTTGAGCAGAGCGATCTCTGGGAGGCCTTCGGCAAGCTCGCTGCCGAAGGTGTCACCGTCATCGCCTCCACCTCGGAGCGCTCAGCCCTCCCCGTCGACGTCATCACCATCGAGATGGATGCCACACATGCCTGACAGCTCAAGCAACCCGCTCACCCTCGCGCGCTTCGAACTCAAACGATTCAAAGGGCCGCTGCCACGCCTGGCGCTGGTGTTCATCCTGCTGATCCCGCTGCTGTACGGCTGCATCTACCTGGCGGGAAACTGGGACCCCTACGGTCGACTCGACCAGGTACCGGTCGCGATCGTTAACGAGGACGTGCCGACCACGGTCAACGGCAAGGAGGTGCACGGCGGGCAGGACTTCGTCGACAGCCTCCACCGCAAGGGCACCTTCGGCTTCGTGGACACCGACGCCGCCGACGCCGAGGAAGGCCTGAAGTCAGGACGCTACTACCTCGTGATCAGCGTCCCCGAAACCTTCTCGACCAACCTGGTCAGCGGTCAGGGCGACGACCCCACCCGCGCCCAGATCATGCTGCGCCGCAACGACGCCAACGGCTTCGTCATCGGCACGATCACCAACTCGGCGCAGAACTCCATCGCGAACGCGATCGACGAGACCGCCGTCAGCAGCTACTTCGAGGCGGTGTTCGCCAACCTCCGAACCATCCGAGAAGGGATGCTCGAAGCGGCCGACGGCGCCGCCCGACTCGACACGGGCCTGGCCGACGCACACGACGGCAGCACCAAACTGCGTGACGGCGCAGCCACCGCCGTCACCGGCGCCGACGCCCTGGCGACCGGGGCGGCCCAGCTCTCCACCGGCGCGGCCACCGCAGACGACGGGGCCGGCGCCCTCGTCACGGGGCTCACCAGCCTGAGCGACGGCGCCGACCGGTTGAAGGACGGGTCCAGGCAGGTCGCCGACGGCACCCAGCAACTGACCGACACCCTCGACCCCGTGCTCGGGCTGGCCGCCGAAAAGTTGCCAGCGATCCAGGCCAACCTCACGAAGGTCGCCGACGAGGCTGCCGGCCTCACCGACCTGACCGCGCAGGGCGCCGGCAACATCGCGACCAGCAGCAAGGGCATCTCAGACGCCGTCGACTCCCTGGTTGCCGCGCACCCCGAACTGGCCGACGACGCGGCGTTCAAGCGGCTGCAGACCCACACCTCGAACCTCGCGACCGCGACCGGCGAGGTCGCCCAGCACGCGGGCGCCATCTCCACCGCGGTCGACGCTGCCGACCAGGCCATCCGCAACACCGGCGACCTGTCAGGCAAGGCGAAGGAGGCGAAGACGAAGGTCGACGCGCTCAACAGCGGAGCGCACCAGGTCGCCTCGGGTGCCTCCGACCTCAGCGCCGGCGCAGGCACCGCGCTCAGCGGCGCGACGACGCTGAGCGACGGCCTCGGCGACCTCTCCACCGGGGCGACCCAGCTCTCCACCGGCGCCAGCACCCTGGCGACCGGACTCCACACCCTCTCCGACGGCGCATTGACCCTCGACGACGGCCTAGCCCAGCTCTCCACTGGTGCCACCACCCTCGCCACCGGAGTCGCCGACGGTGCCTCGAAGATCCCGGTGCTCACCGAGGATCAGGAGGCCGACGCGGTCAGCGTCCTCTCCGCCCCCGTCGACGTCACGATGGAGGTCGACAACCCGGCGCACGTCTATGGCCGAGGGCTCGCCCCGATGTTCTTCTCCATCGCGCTCTGGGTGCTCGGCATCTCCGCGTTCTTCATCATGCGTCCGGTCACCGGCCGGATGCTGGCGGCTCGGGGCAGCACCCTCCGGATCGGGCTGACTGCGTGGGCACCGCTCGGGTTCGTCTCGGTCGTGGCGGGCTGGCTGATGCTGGCGGCGGCCTGGATCGGGCTCGGCCTCGACCCGGTCCACCCCTGGCTGATCATCCTGTTGACCACCGTGGTCGCGCTGGCCTTCTCGTCCGTGGCGCACCTGATGCGCACCTGGCTCGGGTTCGTCGCGACTGCTGCGATGCTGGTCCTACTGATCATCCAGCTCACGGCCGCGGGAGGCACGTACCCGGCCGAGTTGCTGCCGCCGTTCTTCGGCGCCATCAGTCACTTCATGCCGATGACCTACTCGATCAACGCCTTCCGGATAGCCATCTCGGGCGGCCTGATGACCAACTTCGTGCGCGACATCGCGCTCCTGCTGTCCCTGTTCGTCGGTTGCATGGGCCTGCTGCTGTTCGTGGTGCACCGGAAGCGGCGCTTCACCGTCAAGGACCTGCACCCTCCGCTGGGCTGAGACCGGCACCGACCGGGTGCCTCAAAGCACCCGGTCGGCCGCAACTGACGGAAAAGTGCGGCCATCTCGACCTTCTGGAAAACAGCGGCGTTTCCGGAGCATCTCGGTGGCGCTTTCCGTCCAAAACGGCGGGTATCGAGGTGCTCAGAGCACCATCGCGGCGACCCACCCAGCGGCCAGCAACGGCAGGTTGAAGTGCAGGAACGTCGGGATGACGGTGTCGCGCATGTGGTCATGCTGGCCGTCCGCGTTCAGGCCCGCCGTCGGCCCGAGCGTGGAATCCGAGGCGGGCGAGCCCGCGTCGCCCAGCGCGCCGGCGGTGCCGACGATCGCTACGGTCGCTATCGGCGAGAAGCCGAGCGAGACGCACATCGGCACGAAGATCGCGGTGATGATCGGCAGCGTCGAGAACGAACTGCCGATGCCCATCGTGACGAGCAGCCCGACCAGCAGCATCGCGAATGCCGCGACCGCCCGGTTGCCGGCGAACAGCGCCGCGGTCCCCTCCACCAGTGGTGCGATCTGGTCGGTCGCGCGCATCACGGACGCAAACCCCTGGGCCGCGATCATGATCAGCCCGATGAGCGCCATCATCCGCATCCCACCCGAGAAGACGGCGTCGGCGTCCTGCCACTTCACCGCACCGGTGACCACGAAGAGGCAGAGCCCGATCAGCGCGCCGACGAGCAGCGGGTCGGCCTCGGAGCCGACCAGGGTCAGCCAGGCCTGCACCCCGAAGGAGACCACGATCGCGACTAGGGCGATGGCGACCTTGCGCGGCTTGATCTCGGTGGGCGCATCGTGGTCGACGACCGCGTCGGGGTCGTAGTCGCGCGGACGGCGGTAGCTGACGAACACCGCGAGGAGGAGCCCGGCCACCATCCCAAGCGCCGGGATGCCCATCGCAGACATGACGGGCACGTCGCTGACGTCCAGGCCGGAGGCGATGATGTTGGCGTAGAGGATGTCGTGGAGGAAGATCTTCCCGAACCCGATGGGCAGGAACATGTAGGTGGTGACCAGCCCGAACGTCAGGACGCAGGCGATGGCCCTCCGGTCGAGCCGGAGCCGGTTCATGATGATCAGCAGCGGCGGGATCAGCAGCGGGATGAACGCGATGTGCACCGGGATGAGGTTCTGGCTCATGATCGACATCGCCAGGATTCCGACGATCAGCCCGGCGGTCGTCCACCGCTTGACCTTCTGCGTGGTGGACATGCCGTCGGAGTCGAGCTTGCGGATCAACCAGTTCGCGAGCAGTTGCGGCAACCCGGAGTGCGCCACCGACATCGCGAACGCACCAAGCAGTGCGTAGCTGAGCGCGATCCTCGCTCCCCCGGCCAGCCCGTCCTGGAAGGCGACCATGGTCGCCTCGAGACCGAGCCCCGCCAGTAGCCCACCGACCAGCGCGCCGACAAACAGCGAGAGCACCACGTGTACCCGCAACACCGACAGCACGAGCATGACGACGACGGAGACCACGATCGCGTTCATTGGGGACCTCCGGAGACGGGGTAAGTCTGGCGGGCGGCAGCCTACCGGGTGCCCGGCCGCTCCAGCACCTCGGGGCGCGCGCTCCTCGGCGGGGTGAGCGCCGGGGTGAGCGCGAGCGCCAGAACCGCCGCCACCGGGACGACGATCAGGGCCCAACGCAGGCCGACGGCGTCCCCGACGATCCCGATCAGCGGCGGACCGGCGAAGAAGCCGACGCGCATCAGCCAGGTGACGAACGTCAGGCCCGAACCGACCGCCATCCCCGGCAGCTCGTTTGCGGCATTCATGGCGCTGGGAATGCCGGTGGCGATGCCCCAGCCGGCACACGCGAACCCGATGACGGTGCTGACAGGGCTTGGGAACGCTACGGCCAGCGCCATGCCGACGGCGGCGACGCTGACCCCCAACGTCACCGCCGGCCTGGCCCCGATACGGTTGACCACCGCGTCGCCGGTGAATCGGCCGATCATCTGCGCGCCCTGCAGCGCCACGAACGCCAGGCCGGCCACGAACGGGATGACGGCGAACATGTTGTCCATGTAGATCGCGCCCCACGACGCAGCGCTGTCCTCCACCAACCCGACCGACGCCCCCAGCAGGCCTAGCGCGATGAGCCGCACCCAGATCCCGGCCGGGACGCGGCGCTGTGGGCGGGCCCGGGTGGCCGCCTCGCCGCCGTCAACGTCGCCGTCCTTGCCTGGGAGCAGCATGGTCCGCGCGAACAGCGAGAGCCCGCCGAACACGAACGTGGCTGCCAGTGCCTGTATCCACAGCGGC
Organism: Tessaracoccus bendigoensis DSM 12906; assembly: GCF_900141915.1. GTDB lineage: Bacteria > Actinomycetota > Actinomycetes > Propionibacteriales > Propionibacteriaceae > Arachnia > Arachnia bendigoensis. The sequence continues at coordinate 23,224 of NZ_FQZG01000006.1, forward strand.
ATCCCGGCCTGGGCCGCGACGGAGCCGAGGAAGCCGCCGCACACCGCGCCGATCGACCACCAGCCGTGGAAGGAGTTGAGGATCGATCGCCCGTAGAGCTTCTGAACCCTCAGCCCGTGGGCGTTCATCGCGATGTCGGTGAACGCGTCCATGGCCGCCATGAATGCCAGCGAAGCCGCGAACACCGGGAGGGTCGGGGCGTTGGCGACCAGGCTGAGGCCGGCGATGCCGATCAACTGGGTCACGGCGGCGACCCCGGCCGATGAGTAGCGCCTGACCAGCCTGGCCGTGAACAGCCCAGCAACCAGTCCACCCACGGGGCCGAGCCCGACCGCCAGCCCGAACGCCGTGTTCGAGGCGTCCAGCGCCGTCTTGATCTCGGGGAAGCGGGGCACGATGGACGACCAGGCGACACCGTTGAGCCAGAACAACAGGACCACACCCCAGCGGGCGCGCACGACTTCCTTGGACATGGAACCTTCGGGGAGAGAGAACGGATCGGACGGATGCAGTCCGCCCCGACGATCGTGCCAGACGGTTCGTCGGAATATGAAACGGGGGCATCGGCCGAAGCCGACGCCCCCGAGACGGGTGGGTCAGATCACTCGATGACGTCGTCGTCGACCCAGTCGAAGGTCCGCGTGACGGCCTTCTTCCAGTTGCGGAACAGACGGTCGGCTTCATCCCGATCCATGCTCGGCGTCCAGCGCTTCGACTCTGCCCAGTTGTCGATGACGTCCTGCTCGCCGTCCCAGTAGCCGACGGCGATGCCTGCGGCGTAGGCGGCGCCGAGCGCGGTGGTCTCGGCGACGACGGGGCGCACCACGGCGACGTTGAGCTCATCGGCCTGGAACTGCATGAGGGTCTCGTTGGCGGTCATGCCGCCGTCGACCTTGAGCTCGGCGAGCTTCACACCCGAATCGGCCTCCATGGCCTCGAGCACCTCGCGGGTCTGGAAGGCGGTCGCCTCCAGGACGGCGCGGGCGATGTGGCCACGGTTGACGTAGCGGGTGAGGCCGACGAGCGCGCCGCGGGCGTCGGAGCGCCAGTACGGTGCGAACAGGCCCGAGAAGGCCGGCACGAAGTAGGCGCCGCCGTTGTCGTCGACCGTCGCGGCGAGCGTCTCGACCTCGGGTGCCGAGTCGAACATGCGCAGGTTGTCGCGCAGCCACTGGACGAGCGAACCGGTGACGGCGATCGACCCCTCCAAGGCGTAGACGGCGGGCTGGTCGCCGATCTTGTAACAGACGGTGGTGAGCAGCCCGTTCTTCGACGGGACGATCTCGGTGCCGGTGTTCATCAGCATGAAGTTGCCGGTGCCGTAGGTGTTCTTCGCCATGCCGGATTCGAAGCAGGCCTGGCCGAAGGTGGCTGCCTGCTGGTCGCCCAGGATGCCGGCGATCGGGACGCCCGCGAGCATGCCCTGGGTGCGGCCGATGCCGTAGACCTCGGCGGAGCTCTTGATCTCGGGCAGCATCGACACCGGGATGGTCATGTCCGCGGCGATCTCGGCGTCCCAGTCGAGGGTCTTCAGGTCCATCAGCATGGTGCGCGAGGCGTTGGTCACGTCGGTGACGTGGACGCCGCCGTCGACCCCGCCGGTCATGTTCCACAGCACCCAGGTGTCCATGGTGCCCATGACCAGGTCGCCTGCCTCGGCACGGGCGCGGGCGCCGTCGACGTTGTCCAGGATCCACTTGACCTTCGGGCCACAGAAGTAGGTGGCCAGCGGCAGCCCGACGCGGTCCTTGTACCTGTCCTGGCCGATCTCACCCCCGAGTTCCTGGACGATCTTGGCCGTGCGGGTGTCCTGCCAGACGATCGCGTTGTAGACCGGCTCACCGGTCGTCTTGTCCCAGACGACGGTCGTCTCACGCTGGTTGGTGATGCCGACCGCGGCGATGTCGTTGTGGGTCAGCGACTTCTGCGAGAGGGCGTCGGCGACGACGGCGCGGACGTTGTCCCACACCTCGATCGGGTTGTGCTCGACCCAGCCGGCGCGCGGGAAAATCTGCTCGTGCTCCTTTTGAGCGACGGAGAAGATGGTGCCCTTGTGGTCGAAGACGATGGCCCGCGAGCTGGTCGTGCCCTGATCGATTGCTACTACGTACTTGTCAGACATGTATTGACACTTCCTTGTGTGTTAGTGGATTCGGTGCGGGATCAGACCGGGAGCAGTACGCCGGAGAGGACGCCTGCGAGGACGCCACCGACGATCGGCCCTGCGATCGGGACCCAGGAGTATGCCCAGTCGGAGCTGCCCTTGCCCTTGATCGGCAGGACGGCGTGCGCCAGGCGCGGGCCGAGGTCACGGGCGGGGTTGATGGCGTACCCGGTCGGGCCGCCGAGGCCGGTGCCGATGACGACGACGAGGAGGCCGACACCGAGGGCGCCCAGCCAGCCGAGGTTTGCCGGGCCGACGCCGGAGTGGTTGGTGAAGTTGCCGGCCGCGATGACGACGAACACAAGCACGAACGTGCCGATCACCTCAGTGAGGAAGTTCCAGCCATAGCTGCGGATCGCGGGGCCGGTGGCGAACACACCGAGCTTCGAGCCGGGATCGGGTTCCTTGTCGAAGTGCTGCTTGTAGGCGACCCAGCAGAGCACCGCACCGATGAAGGCGCCGGTCATCTCGGCCGCGAGGTAGGTGGCGATGGAGGCGGGACCCACTGCGATCCCCGGCACGAACTCTTCGATGCCGGTGGAGGCCAGCCCGAGGGTGACGGCAGGGTTCAGATGGCCGCCCGACTGGTAGGACACGAGCACGCCGGCGAAGACGGCGAGACCCCAGCCCCAGTTGACGAATAGGAAGCCGGTGCCGTTGCCCTTGCTCTTGGCTAGGGCGGTATTTGCGACCACACCACAGCCCAGCAGGGTGAGCATGGCGGTGCCGACGACCTCCGATATGAAGATGACTCCCAACGACATAGTTGAAGCTCCGTTCCTGACAGCTTTGTCAGCTAGGCGCCACTTCTGACGCGCTTTGATGAACGACCCCGTGTCGTCCAATGCCAAGCCAACCGCGATTTTGCACAACGTTGCAAGCTCGCTGCACGACTGTGCAGCAGATCGGTGGGCTGCTGCACTCGTGACTTACGACCAGGCACTCTTAAGATCTACGGCGGGGTCTCTACCGGTCTGCGCGCCCAGCATCGGTGTCCGGGTTGAGGAGCGCAGTCAGGAGGATCGACAGCATCCGTTGCTCCTCAAGCAGGCCATCCACCTCGCTGGCCTCCGGGTGTGCGACGAACTCGGCATGCGCACGATCGGCCGCCAGCTGCACGTGCGTGACGAGCGCCCCGACGTGTGCCCGGTCGAGCCACCGCTCGTCGAAGTCGACCTCGATCGCGTTGCCCCACTGGTCGACGGTGACACTCGCGCCCTGCGAGCGGCCGACGAAGGTCCGCGGCTCAGATCGGGAGGCATCCTGCGCTGCCAGGGCAACTTCGGTGCGGGCCCCCAGCTCATCGGCCACCTCCTCGATGGCCGCCACCAGTTCCCCGCTGAGCGGAGGCAGGGAGTCGACGGCGGCGCGGATCTCGTCGGGCAACGCGGCCAGTTCGGCAAGGGGGCCGGGCGGCTCCGGGTCTAGGGCGTCCCGTGCCTGCATGGCGCCGTCGAGGAGGGCTAGGGCAAGGGCTTCGCGGAAGTGGTTCTGCAGCTTGTCCCGACGCGCCAGTTTGGAGAACCAGATGGGGCTGATGCGGTTCCTGACCAGTCGTCCGTCCTCGAGCCAGACCCGCACGAGGCCGTCCTGGTCCGAGAACCCGCCGTCGCCATGGTCGTCGACGTCGTCGGATTCGGCGTCGGACTCGGACGAGGCGTAGGTCGGCGCGGCCAGGGGATCGTCCTCGGGCGGGCTCTGGTCAACCGGATCAACGGGGGCTGTCGGTACTTCGGTCACGACCTCAGTGGCCTCGGAGAAAGTGGCAGCCGGGGCGACCTCGGCGTCGTCCCAGTCGAACATCCCGCGTGTCATGGGGCCCCCTGTGATGCAGTGTGCTCAAAGTGACGGCGGCTCTGTCTGCTTGGACGCCCCGTCGCAACCCACCATAGTGGCCGGGGGTGTCACCGCTCGGCTGGTTCCGACAGGCTTGGGCTGCCGGATCGTCGGTCGGGTCGTTGGTCGGGTCGTCGGTCGGATCGCCGATACCAACGAAAAGCCCCGACACCTGCCGTATTCCCCTGGTAACCAGCGCTTTCGCTGGTGACGACGTCTGAGCGCTGGTATCGCCGTCCAATCCCTGGTGTCCCGCACTGTCGGCGGCACAAACATCCGGAAAAGTGCGGCGCGATGCTCCGTAAACGGCCCAGAATCCGAAAACGTCGTTCTGACCGCACTTATCCGTCAGCAGCCCGACGGTCAGGCCGCCCTGGTCAGGCCGCCCTGGTCAGGCGTTGGCGGAACCGGTCGACGCTGAGGCGCCGCCTGCTCGAAATCGACAGGAACGACAGCGCTGCGGCCACGATGAACATCAGCACCGAGACCGCCGCGATACCGACCTCGCCGCTGCCGCCCGACAGCCAGGTCCGCACCAACTCCAACCCGTTCTGCAGGGGCGAGACCGCCGCTACCGGGCCGAGCCAGGCGAGCGAAGATGAGATCCCCACACCTATGGTCAGGACCAACAGCAACACCGACACCGCACGACCCGCATGCCCGAGCCAGCCCGCCAATGCGTGGTTGGCAAGCACGAACGACGCGCCGAGCAGCACGAGGACACCCATCAGCGCAATGGTCTTGCCGACTCCAAGATCGAGCACGACACCGCCGACGATCCCGAGCACCAGCGCCTGGCCACCGACGATGGCGGCAGGCAGCCACAGCGACTTCAGCCACAACATGACGCTGGGCTCCCGCGAGGCGACCACATCGCGTGGCACCGGTCGGTACACGGTGAACGCGGCCAGCGCCCCCAGCCAGAGCCCCGACAGGAGGAGCAGGGACACCAGCGGAACCTGGGTCGACGTGGCAAGCGAATCGGTGCGTTCGACGGGGCTGGAGACCACCTTGGAGAGTTGCTCCCGGTCGTTCTGCGAATAGCTGGGCACCTGGTCGGCTCCCTTGGCCAATTCGGTGGCAAACGTGCCGATGCCGTCGCTCAGCTTGGTGGCACCGGCCGAGAGCTCCACCATCCCGTCGGTCAGGTCGCTGGTTCCGTCTGCTGCGGAGCCCACGCCGTCGACGAAGGCGGACACGCCGTCGACGTAGGTGCTTGCGCCTTCGCGCAGGGTGCCGACGCCGGTGTCCAGTTCCGCGACGCCGTCGGCCAGTTGCCTCGCGCCGGTCGAAAGCTGGTTGACGCCGTCCGGCAGCGCACCCACCTGCGTGCCCAACTGCTGGATGCCGGTGTTGAGTTCGGTGGCGCCCGCGGCGATCGCCGGGGCGTTGGCGACAAGCGGCGCGGCCTGGGTCTCGATGGTCGCGGCACCGTCACGCAGTTTCGTGAGGCCGTCGTTCAGTGAACCGAGTTGGTCGCCGACGCCGCCGAGCCCCTCGACGGCGGCGCCGACACCGTCGGAGAGCTGCCCGGCGCCCGTGGCGAGCGCCCCGGCACCGGAGACCAGCGACTGTCCGGTGGCCGGGTCCGAGGTGGTCAGCATGCCGGCCGCGACCCCGGTGCCCGCCTGGAATCCCGCGCCGACGCCCTGGGCGAAGACCGCCTCAAGCTGCGCACAGGTTTGAGGGTCTGCGACGGGGCACTGGAACTGCGCGTTCACGCCGGCGATGACGCCGCGGGCCGTGTCGTCGAGCTGGCCCTGCGAATAGCCACCCAGCGCGCCGCTGACCTGCTGGAGACCGGAGGAGAGCCCGGCGGCGCCCTGCTGCACACCCTTCGCGCCGGAGGCCAGCTGATCGAGGCCGCTGAGGTCGCCGACTCCCGCACCTTCGAGCCCGGCGATCACGGCGTCGAGCCCCTTCCGAAGCTCCGTGACCCCGCCGATGGCGGCCGCCGAACCGTTGGCGAAGGCAGGCAAGTTGCCGAGGAGCTGATCGGCACCCTCCGCGAGCTGCTCCACGCCGCCGACCAGTTGCGGGGTCTGGGACGCGAACTGGCCGACGCCGTCGGCCAGCTGGTCAGCCCCGTCATCAAGTTGCGCGGTGCCGTCCAACAGGTCGCCGATGCCATCGACCAGCTCGTTGCCGCCGTCCACCAGCAACGGGCCGTTGTCCTGCAGCTGGGCCATGCCTGCGCTGAGCTGGGTCGCCCCCTGCGTGGCGGCCTCCACCCCGTCGGCCAGCTGTGTGGCGCCGTCGTGAAGCTGCCCCGCGCCATCCACGATGGTGGTGAACTGTTCGCCGACGGTGTTGAACCCGACGTAGATCCCGTCGAGGTATCCGCTTGTCAGCGTCGAATTGATGGTGTCGACCGCCAGGCGGGAGATCTCCTGGGCGACCTGCGCGTCCGTCACGGGTGCGTTCTCGCTGACCTGGACGCCGATGGTGGCCTGCTTGGCCGTCTCGGCGTCGTTGGCCGAGAACGAGGTGGCCGCGGCGGAGAAATCCTTGGGGATCGTGACGACGACGGAGTATTTCCCGGTCTTCAGGCCGGACGCGGCGCTCGGGGCGTCCGCGAGGGTCCAGTCGATGTTGTCGCCGTCCCGGTCGATGATCGCGGCCGCGAACTGGCGCCCCATCGGGATGTACTGCCCGTTGACGGTGACCGGCTCGTCGAGGTTGACGACCGCGGCGCTCACCGCGGAATCGGCACGCGCCCCGACCAGCCCGATCAGGGCCAGGGCGGCAAGCAGCGGCACGAGCGCAAGGGCGACGAGCTGCACCCAGTTGCGGTTGGTGGTGGTCATGCGTTGCTCCCCTCGAGCGTTGCGTTCGGGACTGTGAAGGTGCCATCGATTTCGATCCCGCTGAGGCTCTCCACGCTGGAGCCGCAGAGCACGACGGCCCCACCCGACTCCCGCGTGCGGGCGATGAGCCCGTCGAGGGCTTCCCGGGCGGCGTCGCCGTCGGCCAGTTCGACGGTGTCGACGAACACGACGGTGCCGCTCGCCGCGTTGCGAAGCGCGGAGGCGGGGGCGTCTACCACGGCAAGGTCGAGGTAGGTGACGCGGCGGCGAACGCGCCCCGCGCCCTGCGGCAGCAGAGCCCCCGCGACGCGCGCCTTGCCGCCGGTGGTCTCGAGGCGACCGCTCAGCGCGAGCGCGGCGCCGGTGCGGGCCCCGACCGGGCCGACCATCGCCACCACGTTGCCGGGCACCAGGCGCAGGTGGATCGGTTGCACGATGCCTTCGACGGTGAGGCCGTCGGCGAAGGCGACCGAGTCGTCACCCGGCCAGCCTCGGAGCGCCATCTCGGTGGTGAGCGCCTCGCCCTCGACGTCGAAGGTCGGCAGCAGCTTGTCGAGCCACTTCGGCAGCCACCACGCCTTGTCGCCGAGCAGCGTCATGACGGCGGGCACCAACGTCATGCGGACCAGGAACGCGTCCACCGCGACGCCGACGGCCAACGCCAGCGCGATCGCCTTGATCGCGGCCATGCCTTCCGGCACGAAGAATGCGAACACCGAGCACATGATGACCGCCGCGGCAGCGACCACCGGTCCGGAGGCGACGAACCCGTTTCGGACGGCCTCGACGGCGCTCTTGCCGTGCACGTATTCCTCACGCATGCGGCTCACCAGGAACACCTCGTAGTCCATCGCGAGCCCGAAGAGGATGCCCATCAGCAGGATCGGCAGGAACGAGATCACCGGCATCGGTTTCTCAAGGTTGACGAGTTCCTTGAGCCAACCATGATTGAACACGAGCGTGGTGACGCCGAATGCAGCGCCGACGCTGAGCAGGTAGCCGAGCGTCGCCTTGACCGGGACCCACACCGACCTGAACACGGCGGCCAGGAGCACCAGGGACAGGCCGACGACCAGGATGCCGAACGGCAGCAGCGCCTCGGTGAGCTTGTCGCTCACATCGATCGCGATGGCCGTGAACCCGGTGACCGAGGTAGACACGCCGTAGCGACTCGCCCAGTCGTCGTGGTGGTCGCGGAGCGATCGGACCAGGTCGGCGGTGGCCGGGTCGTCCGGGCCGGTTGTGGGTACCACCTGGATCATGCCGGTGTCGACGTTGGCGTTCGGGGTGGCGATGGGCACCTGGGCGACACCCGGCATCGCCTCGATGTCGGCCTTCAGCCCGTCGAGCACCCCGATGGGGTCGGTCGCACCGATAATGTCTGCGGTGACGATGATCGGCCCGTTCGAGCCGGGGCCGAAGTGCTCGTCCATCAGGTCGTAGGCGACCCTGGCCGGGGAAGTGGCGGCCTGCTGCCCGGCGTTGGGCAGGGAGACCTGCAGCCCGACCGTCGGGATTGTGAGCCCCACCAGGCCGGCGACGACGATGACGATGGTGACGATCGGGTGGCTCGTGGTGACGCCGACCCACCACTCGAACGCGCCCTTGCGATTCCTGGCCTTCTTCGCATGCCCCGGCGCGACGGCCTTCCTGGGCTTGGGTCGCATGCGCTCGCCCATCACACCCATCAGGGCGGGCAGGAACGTGAGGGCGATGAGCACGGCGATCGCCACCGTGGCCGCGGCGAACAGGCCCATCACCGTCAGGAACGGGATCTGGGCTACACCGAGCCCGATCAGGGCGATGAACACCGTCAGCCCGGCGAACACGACCGCCGAACCCGAGGTGCCGACGGCGCGCCCAGCGGACTCCTCGGGGTCCATCCCCTCGCGCAACTGGTCGCGGTGGCGGGAGAGGATGAACAGGGCGTAGTCGATCCCGACGGCGAGGCCGAGCATCACCGAAAGCAACGGGGTGGTCGAGTTGATGTCGAACAGGTTCGTCATCAACAGCATGATCGACATCGCGATGCCGACGCCGGTGATCGCCGTCAGCAGCGGCAGACCGGCGGCCACCAGGGAGCCGAGAAGCACCGTCAGGACGACCAGTGCCACCACGAGCCCGATGGCCTCGATGACGGTGAGCGCGGGCAGTTCGATGTTGTATGCCTCCCCGCCCATGGTGACGATGGCGCCTTCGGGCAGCGAATCCCGGAGGTCGTCGGCGACCGCGGTGACGGGGGCGAGATCTTCGGCGGTCGGGGTGACGCCGGGGAAGTCGAGGCCGAGTTGGATGACCGCCGCGTTCCCCTCGTCTGAGACCAGCCCTGTGGCGAGCTCGCTCCACGGCGAGGTCGCGGTCTCGACCTCGTCGACTTGGCCGAACTCCTCGACGGCAGCCTCGATCTCGGTGCGGTACTCCTCGACGGTGTCGCCTTCGGGGGCGACCACCACCGCGGTGGCGGAGAGGGCCGCGGCCTCAGGGAAGGTCATCCGGAGATTGTCCAGCGCGGCCTGGGACTTCGAGGACGGGATGTCGAACGCGTTGTTGAACGAGCCCATGAACGCGACGCCGAGGCCGCCAAGCGCCACGAGGGTGGCGAGCCAAGCCGCGATGACGGTCTTCCTCCGGCGATAGCACCAGCGTCCGAGGGCATAGAGCCAAGCCGACATCCCGCAACTCCTTCAGACGAGCAGACCACAGTCAAGACAGGAGTGTATCCAATACACTGACGTATCCAAACCGACTCGGACTGTGGGACACTCGTGGTCTGAACCCGAACCGTCCCGCCCCCGGAGGAAACATGCCAAGGCCGATCCCAGAGACCGCGAGACGCCGCGCAACCCGCGAAAAGCTCGTGCTGGCAGCTCTCGACCTTTTCGGGCGCAACGGGATCGACGCCACCTCCGTCGAGCAGTTGTGTGAGGCGGCCGGGTTCACCAGGGGCGCGTTCTACTCCAATTTCGAAACCAAGGACGACGTCTGCGAGGCGGTCGCCCGCTACATGGCAGAAGAGAGCATCGAGGCCTGTCGCGTGACGCTGAGCGAGGCCACGCCGCGCGCCCCGCTCGGGTCGCTGGTGACCCGCCTCTTCGAGGCGACCGCGTTCGGCCCGGACCGGAGACAGACCATGGTCGAGATGCAACTTCGGGCTGCTCGGGAACCGGCTCTGGCCGAGCGGCTGGCCAAGGCCCGCGAGGACATGTGGCCCCCGCTGATCGAGGTGGTCGAGTGGGCCACGGTTCAGGCGGACTGCACTTTCAGCGTCGAGGTCCACGACCTGTTGAGGCTGTGCGAGGCGCTCTACTTCTCGCCGCTGTTGGCCCACGACGGCGCGAACCTGCGCCTCATGGCCGCCACCATTGAGGCGCTCGCCGTCCCCAACCACCCGGCTGCGGGTCGGGTCTGACCTTGAGCACTATTACGGGTTCGATTGCCGAAATGACGCCCAACTGCGGCGTGTCGTCGAACGAGTCCTGGATAGTGCTCAACGCCCCAACCGCGGGGACATCGTCGACGGCGACGATGTCACCAGCTGACCTCGCGGCTCGGTTTGGACGGCGCCAGGTCGCGTCTAGCCCGCCTTGAGCACTATTCCGGGTTCGTTGGACGGTTGAACGTTCCAACGTGTCTGATCGCCCATCGAGTCCTGGATAGTGCTCAACGCCCCAGCCAGCCCCAGCGCACCACCCTCACCAACCCCGCGCGACCCACTCCCCCAGGTGCGGAGCCTCCGCACCGATCGTCGTCGACGGCCCATGGCCGGTGTTGACGACGGTGTCGGCCGGCAGCGTCAGCAGCCGGGTGCGGATCGACTCGATGATGCCCGGGAAGCTCGAGTAGTCCCAGCGGGTCGCCCCAGGCCCACCTTCGAAGAGGGTGTCGCCGGTGAACACCGCCCCGAGCCCAGCGGCGACGAACGACGTCGACCCCGGCGTGTGCCCCGGGGTGTGTCTGGCCTCAAGCGACACCCCGGCCACGTCGAACACCTGCCCGTCGCCGATCGGCTCGAACCCCGCGTCGTCGTGGCTCTGCCTCCAGAGCTCGACATCTGCCGGGTGCAGGAACACCGGGCCACCAACCAGCTTGGCGAAGTCCAACACCGCCCGCACGTGGTCCCAATGCCCGTGCGTAAGAAGGGTCGCCACCACCCGACGACCCCCCACCGCCCGGGCAACGGCGTCCGCATCGTGCGCCGGGTCGACGACGATCACCTGACGGTCGTCGCCCACGAACCAGACGTTGTTCTCATGTACCGGTGGCCCTCCGGGATCGACGTTGCCGGCTGTGACGAGCCTTTCGATGTGCGCATTCATAGGTCCTCCTTCAGCGCCAGTCTGGCATGTCCGCTCGCAAGTACCGCCCACCTCTACGGGCACGGGGGCCACGGTTCTAGGATGGAGGCTCAACCTGAGGAAGGAAGCACATGCAGATCTTGATCACGGGCGGGGCGGGCTACATCGGTAGCACCGTCGCTTCGGCCTGCGAGGACGCCGGGCACCAGGTCGTCATCCTCGACGACTTCTCCACCGGTCGTCGTGAGTTCATCGGTGAGCGGACGCTCTACGAAGGTGACATTGCCGACTCCACCCTGCTCGACCGGATCTTCACCGAGCAGAGCATCGACGCGGTCGTCCACTGCGCCGCCAAGATCATCGTGCCGGAGTCGGTCTCCGAGCCCCTCGCGTACTACGAGAACAACGTGTCGAAGACCGTCACGCTGCTCGAGGGCCTCCAGCGCAACGGTGTCCACCGCTTCCTCTTCTCCTCCTCCGCCTCGATCTACGCCCCCGACGAGAACTTCGTCGTCACCGAGGCTTCCCCGCTGCAGCCCGGCTCCCCGTACGCACGCACGAAGTTCATGGTCGAGATGGTCCTCGAAGACTTCACGAAGGCCTCCGACGTGCGCGTCCTGTCGCTGCGCTACTTCAACCCGATCGGAACCGACCCCAAGCTCCGCTCCGGCCAGCAGCTCGAGCGTCCCAGCCACGTGCTGGCGAAGCTGCTCGAAGCCTGGGTCAACCACGAGACCTTCACCGTCACCGGTGTCGACTGGCCTACCCGTGACGGTTCCGGCATCCGCGACTTCATCCACGTCTGGGATCTCGCCAAGGCGCACGTCGCTGCGCTGGAGGGCTTCGACAAGGCGACCGCAGATGGCCCCTACCAGGTGTTCAACATCGGCACCGGCAACGGTGTCACCGTCAAGGAGCTTGCGGCGTCGTTCGAGGCGATCTCGGGCGACCCGCTGAAAATCCAGGAAGGCCCTTCGCGCCCCGGTGACGTGGCAGGCGTCTACACGGTCTCGTCGAAGGCCAAGGACGTCCTTGGTTGGGAGGCGCAGCTCTCCGAACAGGACGCCGTCCGCGACGCGATCGCGTGGCTGCCGGTCCGCAAGGAGATCCTCGGCTACTGAGAAGCTCGATGGGAGCGGAGCGTCGCCCGTCGCCGCTCACGGCCGGGCTCAACCGACCGCTGGTTGAGCCCGGCCCCCAGCGCGAAGCGCCGGGCCGGTGACGAAACCACCCGGCACACGGTGCAGAATCCCGACCACCAATTCTTGGAGAGACTCCCCGGACAAGGTCACGACGGTTTCGACACGCGCAGGCGTCGCTGCGCTCCTTCGGCGCGGCTCAACCAACGCACGGCCCCGCTCAGCCCACGCTCAGGCCTGGCTGGGTTCCCCGTCCGGCAGGTGCAACCCGAGGTCGACGTGGCCAGGATGGCCCGCGAGCTTGTCGACGATGGCCGCGATCGCCGCGTCACCCGTCACATTGGTTGCCGTGCCGATGGAGTCGATGGCGATGTAGGTCGCGACCATGAGGCCGACCTGCTCCGGCGTGAACCCCAACGTGCTCGCCAACAGGCCGGACGCCGTGACGATGGCGCCGCCAGGCACCCCCGGGGCGGCGATCATCGCGATCCCGAGCATCATGATGAATCCGAGGATCAGCATCGGCGGCGTCTCCATCCCGAACATCACCATGATCGCGAGGGCGAACCCGGTGATCTTGATCGTGGAGCCAGCCAGGTGGATGGTCGCGCACAGCGGGATTACGAATGAGGCGATGTTCTCCGAGATCCCGATCTTGATGGCAGATCGGAGCGTGACCGGGATGGTGGCGGCCGAGGACGACGTGCCGAGCGCCGTCGCATAAGCGGGCAGCATGCCGCGAAGCATCACGAACGGGTTCTTCTTGGCGATCGCTCCAGCCACCACATACTGCAGGATCAGATAGACCACCGTGAGTAGGAAGACCACGATGACCACCTTGAAGAAGGCGCCGATCACGGCCACCACTTGGCCCGCGTAGGTCATGTTCAGGAAGATGCCGAAGATGTAGAGCGGCAGCAGCGGGACGATGACCTTGCTGATCACGATGTTGATGACCTGCCGGAAGTCGCTGAACACCTGATGGAGGGCCGGCGCATCGAACGCCGTCAAGGCGACGCCGACGGTGAAAGCGAAGACCAGCGCCGACATCACCCCGAACATCGCGGGCATCTCGATCGTGAAGAAGGGGGCGGCGAGCCCGGATTCGGGGTCGGCCAGTTCGGTCACGTCGGTGCCTGCGAGGAGGCGGGGCCAGACCACCATGCTGGTGCCCCAGGACAGGAGACCGGCCAGAATCGTCGAGAGGTAGGCGATCCCCGCAGTGATCGCGAGCCACTTGCCCGCGCCCTTGCCCAACTCGTCGATGGCTGGGGTGATGAGCCCGACGATCAGCAACGGGATGATGAAGCCCAGGAAGTTGCTGAAGAGGGAGTTGAAGGTCACGAAGACCCGAACCAGTACCTCGGGCATGATCAGGCCGAGCCCGATGCCGAGGACTATGCCGATCAGGACCTTGAGCAGCAGGTTCAGTTTGGGCAGCTTCGCCATCGTTGGCCTCTCAGGTAGAACGAGTCGCCTTATTGAACCACCAATGGAGGTTTGCCCGCTGACGCGGAGGATCAGTCGGTGGCCTCTGACCAGAGTTCGCGGCGACGGGCGGCCCTGCTGCGATCGACCAGGCTCGTCGCCGTACACACCAGCGCGAATGCCGCCACCAACCAGAGCAATTTTCGGATCATGGGTCCAATCTATGCCGCGACAGGCTTCGGGTCCCAGCGACGGGGGCGAGGTGAAGACCTGGGTCGGCCAACTGTCGCCCCGGGTCTGACATCGTCCCCCGACCCGTCGCACTAATGTTGGTGCATCATGAAAGAGTCTCGGTGGTCTCGGGAGACCCGCACGGTGTTGAGCGACGCGGCGCTCGCCGGGTTACTTGCAATCACATCCCTCGCCCCCCTCCTCATGATCCCCGATTACGAGGCGCGGACCCCTTCGCTTGTCTGGTCGCTGGTGATGTGTTCTGCGGTCGTGACAAGGCGCGTCGCCCCGATGGTCAGTCTCGGAATCGTCACGCTCGCCGGCGTCGGGATGGCCTACATGTTGACGGTTCCGATGCCGGCTCTTCTCGCGGTGCCGGTCGTGGTCTACAGCGTCGCCCGCTACCGCCAGATCTCGGGCCTGCTCCCCGTCGTGGTCGTCGGAGTCGTGGCCTCGGTCGTCGGGCCGATGTCGTGGACCCGGACGCTCGATGAGCGCTACCGGTTCCTCGGTACAACCATCGTGGTGCTGCTTTGCGCGGCCCTGGTCGCCCTGGCGTATCTCAGCGGGCGTTACATGCGGGAGCGGGTGCTGAACGCGACGCTCGACCGGGAGATCGTCACCGAACGCTTCACCGCTGCGAGACGGCAGAGCGAACAGGAGTCCCAACTGGTGACGGGCCGGGCACGGGCCGAGGTCGCGCAGGAGTTGCACGACGTGCTCGCGCACTCCCTCTCGGTGATCGTGGTGCAGGCGGAGGGCGCAAAGGCACTCACGAACAAGCGGCCAGAGGCTGCGGTGCAGGCCCTGACCGTGATCGCGGACACCGGCCGCAGATCCATAGAGGAGGTGCGCCGCATCGTCTCGCTGATGAGAGGCGAGACCGAGTCCGCACGGTTCGGCCCGGCACCGACGCTCACCCAGATCCCGGACCTCGTCGCGGCGGCCGGCGACCGGATCACGCTCACCACCCGCGGGGAGACCCCGGTCGTGCCGGAGTCGCTGGGGTTGGCCGCATACCGCATCGTGCAGGAGGCGACCACCAACTTCCTCAAACACGCCGGCCCGACGGCGACCGCTCGCGTCCTGATCGAGTACCGCCCCGACGACATCACGATCACCGTCAGTGACGACGGCATCGGGTCCCTCTCCTCCTCCGACGGCCATGGGTCCGGGCTGGCCGGGATGCGTGAACGCGTCACCGCCATGGGGGGCTCTCTGGAAGCCGGGCCACGGCCCGGCGGTGGCTACGAGGTGCGCGCCGGGCTTCCCATGCCCAACCGAATCGGAAAGAGCTGGCTGAAGGAGGCCTACAAGTGATCAAGGTGCTACTGGCAGACGACCAGTCACTGGTGCGCAGCGGATTCAGGATGTTGATCGACTCAGCCGACGACATGGAGACAGTCGGCGAGGTCGACAACGGTCGCGACGCCGTCGCCATGGTCCGGACGCGGCCCGTCGACGTCGTCCTGATGGACATCCGGATGCCCGTCATGGACGGCGCGGAGGCGACCCAGCAGATCAGCAGGCTGGGCCTGGACACGAAGGTGCTGGTGCTGACCACGTTCGACCTGGACGAGTACGTCTTCGCCGCGCTGCGAGGCGGGGCCAGCGGGTTCCTACTGAAAGACGCCCTCCCCGAAGAGTTACTCGGGGCCATCCGGTCGGTGGCCGCCGGGGATGCCGTGGTCGCGCCGTCCACCACCAAACGCCTGCTCACCCACTTCGCCGGGCTGCTCCCGAAGAGCGACCCCGGCGCCAGCGGACGGCTCGACACGCTGACCGAACGGGAACGGGAGGTCCTCGGGGAGGTCGCAAGGGGCGCCAACAACCAGGAAATCGCTGAGCGTCTCTACATGGCCGAAGGCACCGTCAAGACACACATCGGCCGCCTCCTGAGCAAGCTCGACGCCAGGGACCGCGTCGGTCTCGTGTTGATCGCCCTTGAGGAAGGGCTTGGCGACTGATCTTCAGTCGGCGACCAACGATTCGGTGCCCCGCTCGAAGGTCTCCGCCCCCAGCCGGGATCGGGATGCCGCCAACCAGGCCGCGGACAGGCAGTAGGCCACCGCGATGCCTGCGAAGGCGACCACTGAGATACCGTCAGCCGGGAGCACGAATGCCGCGACGACCCCTGCGAGCACGAAACCACCGTTGTAGCCCATGTCGTAGAACGTGAACACCCGACCCTTGTAGCGGCCGTCGATATTGGCCTGCACGATCGTGTCGACACAGACCTTGAACGACTGCACCGAGAGCCCGATAAGGAAACTCGCCACAAACAGCGGTGCCTTCGCCGAGGTGAAGACCGTCACCATACTCACGGCCGCGGCCGCCACGAGGATACCGACCGCCGAACGCCCGAGGCCGAATCGGCGCACCAGCACCGGCACGAGGGGCGCCGCGAGGATGAACCCCGCCCCGGTCGCCACACCCCAGACGCTGAGGTCCGCCAACGCCGCGTCCGGGTCGGTGACCGGATGCCATAGGTGGCGAGCAGCCAGAATCACCGCGACACTCAGCAAACCGAACAACAACCGCGTGACCACCATCAGGATCAGGGCAACGAGCGCAGCCGGACGCGTACGCAGGTGCCGCCAGGCCTCCACCAGCCCCCGAGCGACCGACGCGGCACCGCCGGACGACGACTTTTCCCCGGTCGCCGACGGGCCGAGCGCGCCGGGCGCGAACCCGCGGCAGATCAGCACCGAGCCGACGAACCCAGCCGCGGCGATGACGAACACGAGCGAGTTGGCCCTGTCTGCCCCGAGAAGGTCGGCGAAGCCGAACCGCACCACGAACCCGATGACCGCCCCGAGGACCACCCCGATGGGCCCGATCGTCGGCACGATCGAGGACGCCGTCAGGAACTCATCCCGGTCGACGGTGTGCTGCAACCCCGCCGACAGCCCCGCGAGCATGAACCTGTTGATGCTCATCGCGACCAGCAACGCCCCGTAGAGCGCCACGGCCCAGACCCCGGTCGTCGCGCCGGTGAAGATGATCGCGGCGATGATCAGGCTGAGCGCCGCACGGGTGATGTCGGAGTAGAGGGCGACGTTGCGACGCGACCAGCGGTCGAGCAGCGGGGACACAAACGGCCCGATCACCGTGAACGGTAGGAGCGTCAACGCCAGGACGCCGGCGATCGCCCAGGCGTCGGGCTGCGACTGCGGTGAGAACAGGATGTAGGAGGCCATCCCGACCTGGAGGGTGCCGTCGGCGGCCTGGCTCAGGACCCTGAGCGTCAGGAGACGCCGGAAGGGCGCGTGGCGCCAGAGCCGTCGAACGGCGGTGATGATCGACATCTGGTTCAGTTTGCGTTTCCGGCGAAGTTGCGGCGGGCCTGCTCGACTTCCCAGTCCGTGCCGGTCTCCTTCATCAACTCGCCGATCTTGGCCTGGTCGAACCTCATCAGCGCGGTCTCGGAGGCGAGCATCTTCTCGTAGTGGACCTCGTGGTCGCCGGCATCGCCGTGGTAGGCGGTGTTGTTGTAGGCGTGCGCGTGTCGGTGCAGCGCCCGGACTGCGGAGATCATCTTGCCCTTCGGCGAGACCATCGATGCAATCACGGTGAGCGTCAGGACCCCGATGATGACGGCCAGCGACATGTAGGGGCTGAACGTGAAGACGTGGACGGGCTCACCGTCGTTGATGAACGGCAGCCGGTTCTCGTGCAGCGCCTCCAGGATCAGCTTGACGCCGATGAAGCCGAGGATCACCGCCAGCCCGTACTTGAGGTAGACGAGCCGGTCGAGGAGGCCGTCGATGAGGAAGAACAATTGACGCAGCCCCATCAGGGAGAACGCTGTCGCGGTGAACACGATGTAGACGTTGTCGGTGACGCCGTAGATGGCTGGGATCGAGTCGAGCGCGAACAGAATGTCGGTGCCGCCGATGGCGACCATGACCAGCAGCATCGGGGTGAGGACCCGCTTGCCGTTCTCGATCGTGAAGAGCTTGTCGCCGTCGTAGTGGTCGGTGGTGCGGAGGAAGCGCTTGGCGAGCTTGATAATGAAGTTGTCCGCGTCGTCGTCGCCTTCCTTCTCGGGGGCGAGCAGGCGACCGGCCGTGACGATCAGGAAGAGGCCGAAGAGGTAGAACGCCCAGGAGAAGGTGTTGATGATCGCCATGCCGAGGAAGATGAACCCGGCGCGGGCGAACAGGGCGAAGACGATGCCGAACAGCAGCACCTTCTGCTGATCGGCGCGTGGCACCGCGAAGCTCGCGATGATCACGACGAAGACGAAGAGGTTGTCGACCGATAGGGCCTTCTCCAGGATGTAGCCCTGGAAGTAGTCGACGCCCATGCCGTGGCCACCGAAGATCCACAGGACCACCCCGAACAGTAGGGCAATGGAGACGTAGATGGCCGACCAGATCGCGGCCTCACGCAGGGTCGGTTCGTGGGCCTTACGCACGTGGAAGAAGAAGTCGAACGCCAGCAAGCCTGCGATCACCACGATGGTGATGAGCCAGATATTCAGGGAAACGTTCGTAGTCAGCAAGGAAAAGGGCATCAAGGCGTTGCTCCATGGAAGGCGAGAAATCTGTGGTTTCTGCCATCGGTACCCTTAAGGGCCAACGTCGATGACTGCCCTCAAGGATACCCAACCGGCCCGCGATCCCCCAACCAACATGGCCGGCGCGGAACCTGTCGGTGGGGACCGGTAGCCTGTGGGCAGGGCAATCACAGGAGGTTTCTCGATGCGTCGCACTCTGGCCGCACTGTTCGCCGTCGCACTTCTCGCGGTGGGCTGTACCCCAGGCGGGCAGGCACCCGAGCCCGAACCGTCCGGCACCGTGCGCCCCGACAACCTGCCAGACGCCGCCCCACAGGCGGAGGAGGTGGTCGACGCCCTGAACGCCAACGACCTCACGACGCTCAGGACGGTGGAGGGCGGCTCGACCGCGCAGGCCGACCTGACAACCATCTTCGCGGGCATGGACGGCATCTACCCTTCATTCACGCTCGGCGACATCGAGTACACCCAAGACACCGCGACGGCGACGCTGCAGGTCGACTACCCGAATCTCGGCACCGCAGGGTGGCACTACTCAACGAGGGCGAGCTTCCGGCTATCCGGCGACACCTGGGTCTTCGACTGGGAGCCGAGCGTCATCGCACCGGAACTCACGTCGGAGACGCGGCTGCGTCACATCCAGACGGAGTCCAAGCGCCAAGCCATCAACGACTCGACCGGGCTGGCGCTCGTGGAGGAGCGATCCCTTTACGAGGTCGGGCTCAACAAGGGCGCTATCACCGAGGCCGAGTGGGCGTCATCGGCGCTGGAGATCGCCACGCTGCTCGGTGTGGACGTAGCCGATTTCCAGGCGAAGGTGGAGGCCAACGGGCCGCAGGCGTTCGTGGTCGCCACGACCATCGCACAGGAGAACATCCCCGCCGCCGTCTCGGACGTGCCCGGCAGCCTAGTCAATGAGGTGTCGGCCGTCGTCGGGCCGAGCGACACGTTCGCCGCGTCGCTGCTCGGCGCAGTCGGCCAACCCACGCAGAAGATGATCGACGATTCCGACGGGAAGCTGAGTTCGCTCGACAGGGTCGGCCTCTCGGGCCTCCAGGCCCGCTACGACGCAGACCTGAGAGGGGTCCCGGCCCGCAGGGTCGAGATGGTCGGCCGCTCGGGGGTCGAGGATCAGGGCATCACCGTCTTGTTCCAGCAGGATGCCAGCGTAGGGAAGCCGATCACGCTCAGCCTCAACCGCGAACTCCAGACGAAGGCCGAGTCGGTGCTGAGCACCCAGACCGGCCTGGCGACGCTGGTCGTGATCGACACCCAGACTGGAGGAGTGTTGGCCGCGGCGCAGTCGCCGTCGGCCGGCACCTATCCCTATGCCACCTATGGCAAGTACGCGCCGGGTTCCACATTCAAGGTCGCCACCGCGCTGGCGATGTTGCGGGCCGGGTCGACACCGACGTCGACGGTGCAGTGCCTCTCCACCCTCCAGGTGGGCACCTACACGTTCGGCAACTACTCGAGCTACCCGTCCTCTGCGCTCGGTGCGGTGTCGCTGACGGACGCGTTCAAGTACTCGTGCAACACCGTCTTCGCTGGCGCCACCGGCGTCACGGGCGACCTACTGCACTCGGCGGCCGGGTCGCTCGGGGTCGGCACCGACTACGACGCGGGGTTCACGGCGAACTTCGGCACCGTCGAGCCCGGCAACGCCATCGACCTGGCTGCGTCCAAGATCGGCCAGGGGCAGGTGACCATGTCGCCGCTCGGGATGGCGGCCGTCGCCGCCTCGGTCGCCTCGTCGCAGACGGTGATCCCCTGGTTGGTTCAGGGGCATCAGGCCGAGTCGACCGCCGCCCCGCTGACGGCCGCGGAGGCCCAACAGTTGCAGACGATGATGACGGCGACCGTCGATTCGGGCACCGGCACCCGGCTGAAGGGCATCATGACCGGCGCGAAATCCGGCACCGCCGAGTGGGGCGAGGCCGGTGCACAGCAGACCCACGCCTGGATGATCGCCTACAACGACCGATACGCGGTGTCAGCGTTCGTTGAGGTGGGAGACTCGGGCGGCACGACGGCGGCACCGCTGATCGTCCAGTTGTTCAGCTGAGCGGCCGCCGGGAATCGGCCTGCGTCAGGCTTGCCGGTCCTGGCCCCAGGGCGATTGCGGGTACTGCTGGGTCGGCCCCTGCTGCGGCGGATACTGCTGCTGGTACTGGGGCTGCTGGTACTGCTGCTGCGGATGATACTGGGGTTGGTTCTGCGGGGTCCCGCCGTGCTGATTTGGCGGTGGCGCCGTCCAGGTCGGCTGCTGGTGCGTCAGCCCGCCTCGGTAGCCAGGTCGGCCGATGATCAAGGCGACGCCGAGTACTGCGGAGCCGACAAAGTTGACAATGCCGACCAGTAGCGAATAGCCGCTGATGCTCAACGACACGATCAGTTGCTCAAGCATGACGGAGAGGACGATGCCGCCCGCGGTCAGCCCGACCCAGACGGCCAGCAGCACCCTGGCGGCTCCCCGGCTGCGGACGACTCCGACGATGTACAGCGCGAGGAGGATCAGTTGCGTCGCCAGCAGCGGGATGAGTTCAAGGCCCATGCCTCAAGGTAGCAGCGGCCACATTGAGGCTTCGACGACTCGTTCAGGTTGGGGGTGGGCGCGGTGACCGCGATGGGGAGTGGTGGGCCGCGGTGGGGCGCGGTGACCGCGATGGGGAGTGGTGGGCCGCGGTGAGGCGAGGTGACCGCGGTGGGGCGCGGTAGGCGCGGAAGGCGCGATAGGCCCGGGGGGCGCGATAGGCCCGGTGGGCGCGATAGGCCCGGGTCCCATGCGGGAAGGACGACCGAAAATCGACCACTGGTCGATCCTCGACCCCAGACGGAGCAAAATCGGCCACTGGCCGATACTCGACGACCTTCACCCGCCAGAGGCCGAACCCAAACGTCAGGCAGTGGCCCATACTCGACCCCAGACGGAGCACAATCGACCACTGGTCGATTTTCGCGGGTTGACCGTCGAGGCAGAACCCAGGCACTGGCCCATACTCGACCCCAGACGGAGCAGAATCGACCACTGGTCGATTTTCGCGGGACGAGTCCGTCGCCTACCTCCCACCGACGCCCCGATCCCGGCCGACCTCGGCACCGATCAGTCGCCACTCCTGGCGTCGAGCTGTTTCAACCCGATCACACACCCCACGATTCCCGCCAGAAACAACGCCTTCAACCGCGAAATCGACTCGGCACCGACCGCTACCGAATAGCCGACGGTCAAGACCGTCCCCACGCTCGTCCACACCGCGTAGGCCGTCCCGGTCGGAATGTGTCTCATGGCCATCGAGAGCCCGATCACGGATGCGACGGTGGCAACGGCGAACACCGCCGTCGGCACCGGCTCGGTGAAGCTCCTGCTCGCCGACAACGCGTTGGCCCACACCGCCTCCAGTACGGCGCTGAGTAGCAGCACCGGCCACGCGAACCGCCGTCCCACCACGAACCGCGCCATCATGCCAGCACCTTCAAACCGACCACGCACACGACGATGCCGCCCAGCAGCAACACCTTCGCGACGCTGGCCCGCTCGGTGCCCGTGACCATCGCCCAGATCACTGTGAGCGACGCCCCGGTCGCCGTCCACACCGCGTAGGCGGTACCCGTCGGCAGCGTGTGCAACGCAATGCCGAGGCCGACAAGGCTGAGGATCGATGCGACGACGAAAACGACCGTCGGCCAGGGCCTGCGGAATCCGTCAGAGCGTCCCAACGCCGTCGCCCACACCGCCTCGAGAACCCCCGAAGCCAGCAGAATGACCCAGTCCATATTCGGCCTTCCTTCCGATCGGATGGCCAGTCTTGTCTTGACCGGGTACTGATCCGTCGTCCGGGGCGGGGCGCCGAGCACAGAGTATCAAACAGCGGTCGACAAGCCCCGAAACGGCTGGTGGTAGCGTCGAAGCATGACAGAGCCAGCGCCGCGCACCTCGACCCCCCTCGACCGCATCGCCGACGAATACGTCGGCAAGGTCGCCTCGTTGAGCCCCCTGACGGCGACCTCGCTCGGCGTCCCCGGCGACGAACGCGCGATCGACGACTTCTCCCCTGAAGGCCGCGACGCCGTCGCGAACGCCACCCGCGAGACGCTGCGCCGGGTTGAGGCGACCGAGCCGCTCGACGACGTCGACACCGTCACCAGGGCGGCCATGATCGAGCGGCTTTCCCTCGAACTCGAGCTGCACGACGCAGGCGAGGGCTACGCGGAACTCAACAACATCTCCTCTCCGCTGCAGGGCATCCGCAGCGTCTTCGACCTGATGCCCAACGAGACCGACGACGACTGGGCCGACATCGCGGCCCGCATGCAGGCGGTCCCCGACGGCGTCGACGGCTACATCGCGTCACTGCGGCACGCCGCCTCACGCGCGGACGGTCCGTTCCCGGCCAGGCGACAGATCGACATCGGCGTCGACCAGGCCCGCGAACTCGCAAGGCACGACGGCTTCTGGGGCGGGCTCGCCGCCGGGGCAGACGTGCCTGCCACCCTGGCGGCCGATCTCACCCGCGGGGCCGACGCCGCTCGCGCCGCCTACAAGCGGCTCGCGGTCGCCCTTGCCGAACTCCACGACCGAGCCCCGGAAGACGACGCCGTCGGCCGGGAACGCTACGAGCGGTTCTCCCGGAGCTTCCTCGGGGCGGCCATCGACCTCGACGAGACCTACGAATGGGGAAGAGCAGAACTCACCAGGATCATCGCGGAGCAGGACGAGATCGCGCATCAGCTCTACGGCGACGGGACCACCACCCCCGAGGCGATGGCCAAGCTCGACGCCGACATCACCCGCCAACTGCACGGCACCGACGCGCTGCAACGCTGGATGCAGGAAACCTCCGACGCCGCGATCGAGGCCCTTGCCGGAAGCCAGTTCGACATCCCGGAGCAGCTGCGTCGGCTCGAGTGCCGCATCGCGCCGACCCAGGACGGCGGCATCTATTACACGGGCCCATCGGCCGACTTCTCCCGGCCCGGCAGGATGTGGTGGTCGGTGCCGCCGGGTGTTGAGACATTCTCAACCTGGCAGGAGAAGACGACGGTCTACCACGAGGGCGTGCCCGGCCATCACCTGCAGATCGGCCAGGCCGTGTATCGCGCCTCCGAACTGAACAAGTGGCGCAGCCTGCTGTGCTGGGTCTCGGGCCACGGCGAGGGCTGGGCGTTGTACGCGGAGCGTCTGATGGCCGACCTGGGGTTCCAGGACGAGCCGGGCGACCGGATGGGCATGCTCGACTCGCAACGCCTGCGGGCCGCGCGGGTCGTGCTCGACATCGGCGTTCACCTGGGGAAGGAGTTCCCCGGCGGCGGCACCTGGAACGCCGACAAGGCGTGGGGCTTCCTGCGTGAGAACGTCAGCATGCAAGGCGACTTCCTGCGCTTCGAGCTGGACCGCTACCTCGGCTGGCCGGGGCAGGCGCCCTCCTACAAGGTGGGTCAGCGGCTGTGGGAACAGGCGCGGGACGCGGCTGCGGCCCGGGAAGGCGCCAATTTCGACCTCAAAGGCTTCCACCGCAGGGCGCTCGACCTCGGCTCCGTCGGCCTGGACGTCTTGCAGGAGGCCTTGCGCCGGGCCTGACGCGCCGTCACGCGGGGTTGAGCGGAAACCAGCCGGGCTGGACGGTGATTCCACGGCTGCGGATCCGTTCGACCACGACCCGCTGCAGCGATGAGGACTGCGGAAGCCTGTCGAGGTCCACCTTCTGCCCCGACCTGGTCTCCCTGTGGAACCCGAAGTAGAGCGCGTCGCGCGTCCCGTCCGTCGGTTCGCCGAACGGCGTGAAGCGGGCCGCGAACCTGGCCATGTTGGACGCCGGGTCGAGGCGTGCGACCAGCTCGCGGTCGAGCAGCCAGGAGACGCAGGTGAACCGCTGCAAGTCGACCTCCGGCCAGGCCTGCACCGCGATCCGCCTGGCCAGTTCGAGGGACTCGTCGATCGCCTCGGGGGCGAGTGGGCCCGACTCCGGGATGTGTACGCCCAGGGCCTGCATGTCTGGTTCGAGCGTGAACTGCAGCCTTCCGAGCCAGAGGTGCGAGCCGCTGTAGTTCCGCGCGACCCAGCCGCGGTCGGCGAACCCGAACCGGCCGTGCACCAGGCGGTGGATGTGTACCTGCTGCCCGAGGTCGGCGACGCTGTGCCATGCCACATCCTCAGCCACGCCCCTGCGGACCAGTTCCGCCTGCACCAGGGGCGCGACCCGCACCAACGCGACCAGCAGCGGAAACTCCGTCCCCACGGGGTGTGCGACCTCGGCTCCTTCGACGGGGTTCCAGCGGCGCTCGACCCGCCCGACATTGGCAGCTAACCGCTGATAATCGGCCTCGATCATCTGAAGGTCTTCGGGGGTGAGCCGCTCCAACCCGGCGCCGAAATCGGACGCATCGACGGCTCTGAACTCCAGCAGGTCGAGCAGCTGTTCCAGGTCGGGGGTTTCCAGAGTCATGGGTCCTCGCAGGTTGGCAATGATCCATCACACCACTTCACCGGGGTCGATCGCCACCCCGGGACGGACCCGTGCAGGCCTCGGGTGCGGGAGGCGTTCAGGCCACGACGGCGGCGTCGAGGAACGCCTTCCACCCCTCTGCCGTTGCGAGACGGACGGAGATCCCCGCATCCTGTTGCACCGCCCGGACGGCCTCGCGGGTCGCGTCGTCGAAGTCACCACTGATGGCGACGTCGCGTCCGAAGACGTGGCGCAGGACCCCCTGCGCGATCTCCGTCTGCGCCTGGGAGCGTTCACGGAAGCTGGTTGCCCCGTAGCCGTTGACGCCGTTGTCGACGTGGAGATGGTTGTGGTGCTCGGCGTTGTACGGGTACGCGAGGGTGTAGGTGAAACGGGTCGAGAGGGAAGCGGCAAGGCGCCAGTACTGCCGGAGCCGTGCCGGGTCCTCCCCCCACCGGTCGTAGCGACAGGACACGGTGCCGTCCTCGTGAATCAGTTCGGCGATGTCGAACGCACGGCCGGAGGCGTGCCAGGAAGGGCACTTGTCCACGTGGGCGCCGTAGGTCGACACCTCCACCAAGGGGCCGAGGCCCGCCACGTCGACCCATTCGGCGGCCCACTCCTCTAGGAGGTCGACGAAGGCCGGGTCTGCGTTGAACGACTGCCGGGTGCCGGTGCCCGCGTAGCTGAGCGGTGCCCCTCCCAGGGTGTCGAATGAGGTCAGCTCCCCCGGGGACAGGCAGGGCGCGGCCCCGTTCATGCCACCGCCCAGGTTTGACCCGCACGCGGCCAATGGAGCGAGCGCCGTGGTGACGCCGAGGCCGAGGAGCAGGCGGCGACTGATCATGCCACCCAAGATAGTGGGCCGTCACAATCGCCGGATCAGGCCAAGTCGACCGGTGTCAGGCGCCCGTCACCAGCGGCAGCAGCCGCCCAGCCCACTCACGGGCCGCGGCCGGGTCGACGTGATCCTCGGCCTTCTGGCCGGTCGCCTTGGCGAGGATCCGGGAGAAGAGGCCAGCCTTCGCGGGGACGTAGCGGCCGCCGAACGACGTGGACGCCACCGCCCCGCACTGCTCGGCGACCGCGTCGTTGTAGGCGATCGCCGACTCGCGTTTGGCCGGGTCGACGGCGTTCATGCAGGTGTTGAACACCGCCACCCTGGCGGCCGACAGCGCCTCGGCGTTGCGTCGCAGCCACCCCGTCGCCTCCGGGTACCAGGACCCGGCGTTGATGCCGCTGCCGATCACGACCAGGTCCGCGGGTTGCACGCCGGGGTCCTTGTCGAGGTTGGCGATCCTCACTTTGTGCCCCATGGCGTAGAAGGTCTCGGCCATGGCGGTGGCGATGTCCGCCGCCGCCCCGGTCCGCGTCGCGTAGCCGATCAGGATTTGTCCCATGGGCTGAGACTAACGGGGCAGCGGGCACACGAGGAAGCAGGGTGCCCGAACCCGGGCTCAGTCGAAGATCGGGTCGACGGTGCGGGTGCGCTTCAGCTCGAAGAAGCCGTCATAGGCGGTGACCTTCTCCAGCCCGTCGAACAGGCTGCCAGCCTCTTCACCCTTGGGCGCCGGCGAGATCACCGGGCCGAACAGGCTCTTCCCGTTGATCCGGATGACGGGCGTGCCGACCTCATCACCCACCGGGTCCATCCCCTCGTGGTGCGAGCGGCGAAGGTCGTCGTCAACGGCGTCGGTGAAGGCAATGTCGACGATGTCGGCGTCGGCCCCGACCGCTTCGAGTGCGGCGCGCAGCGTGTCGGCGTCCTTGCGTTGCCCACCGGGGTGGAACCGGGTGCCGATCTCGGTGTAGAACTGGCGCAGCCGCTCCGATCCGTGGCGCTGCTCGACGAGCAGGGCCGCACGCGCCGGCGCCCAGGCCCGCTCCATCTCCCTGAGGTAACCCTCGGGCAGGTCGCGTCCGTCGTTCAGGACCGAGAGACTCATCACGTGAAACGTGACGCGCACGTCGCGCACCTTCTCCACCTCGAGCATCCAGCGGGATGCCATCCAAGCCCAGGGGCAGGTCGGGTCGAACCAGAAATCAACGCTTGTCGTCATGGCACCATCTCAGCACAGCGCGCCGCTTCGGGTGCGGGCGTCTTGCGTCGGTGGTCGACTCGCTCATCTCACGGCGGCCACGCATCCGCGACCGATGGCGTCGGCTCGGCAGGCAACGGCGTCGACAATCACTATCCTGGGCGCCAACGACTGGAGGTGGACGTGTGAACAGCACACCCGGCGATGTGGGCGGCTGGTTCCGCACGGCCGACGAGAACGCCGTCATGATCGTCGACACCTCGGCCTGGTCGCCCGGCGAAGGGTCGTTCGGGCGCGTCTCAGACGATGACGATGTCACCGCGGCCTTCGACCTGTTCCGGGGCCGGTCGACCTTGGTCCTGACCGGGGCGGGCATTTCCACCGATTCGGGCCTGCCTGACTACCGGGGCCGCGACTCGGTGCCGCGTTCACCGATGACCTACCAGGAGTTCGTCTCCTCGGATCTGAGCCGGCGTCGCTACTGGGCCCGAAGCACCGTCGGCTGGCGCTTCTTCGGACTGGCTGTCCCGAACGCGGCCCACCTCGCTTTGGCGAGACTGGCGGAGCTGACCCCGATCTCGGGCGTCGTCACCCAGAACGTGGACGGGTTGCATCAGAGGGCCGGGTCGCGCCCCGTCGTCGACCTGCACGGCCAGCTATCCGACGTGATCTGCCTGTCGTGCGGCACCCGGGTCGACCGGGCCGCGATGCAGGAGACCCTGATCCAGCTCAATCCGGGGTTCCGGAGCCGCCTTGAACTCCTGGCTGAGCAGGCGCGGACGGCACCCGACGGCGACGCCGAGGTCGACCGGACCGCCGACTTCGAATACCCGGATTGCCCGGATTGCGGGGGCATCCTCAAACCCGACGTCGTGTTCTTCGGTGAGAACGCGCATCGCGAGACGGTGGTGGCGGCCAACCGGCTCCTCGACCGCTCCGACGTCCTGCTGGTGCTCGGCACGAGTTTGACGGTGATGAGCGGGTTGCGATTTGTGCGCCGCTCGGCGAAGGAGGGCCGGGACGTCATCATCTGCGGCGACGGCGAGACTCGCGGCGACGACCTGGCGACGCTGCGCCTGCACGGTCGCCTCATCCCGATCCTGACCCGATGGCTCGACCTCGCCCACCCCTGACGCTGTGGTTGAGGAAGCGTTGAGCACTATTCCGGGTTCGTTGCCCAAATGACGCCGATTTGCGGCGTTTCGGCGATCGAGTCCGGGATAGTGCTCATCGCCCACCCAGCCCCAGCACCACCCAAGCCGTAGAATCTGCCCGTCACCGGACGAAAGGCACCCATGGCTGGCGGACTCGCGGCACTCCTCGACGACATCGCGGCGATCGCCCGCGCGGCGGCAGCATCCGTCGACGACATCTCGGCCGCAGCGGCCAAGGCCTCGACCAAGGCGGTGGGAGTCGTGGTCGACGACGCCGCCGTCACCCCACGCTACGTCCAGGGCTTCACCCCGGATCGCGAACTGCCCGTCATCTGGCGGATCGCGAAAGGGTCGGTGTTCAACAAGGTCGTCTTCATCCTGCCCGTGATCCTGCTGCTCAGCTGGCTCGCACCCTGGGCGCTCACGCCGCTGCTGATGTGCGGCGGCCTCTATCTCAGCTACGAGGGGGCAGAGAAGCTGTGGGAGGCGGTGAGCGGACACAGCAAAGTCAAGGAGGCACCGGCCCTGGTCAAGGGCGGCAACCACGAGGACACCATGGTGAAGGGAGCCATCGCCACCGACTTCATCCTGTCCGCCGAGATCATGGTGATCTCGCTGAACGAGGTCGCCGACCTCTCCATCTGGGTTCGGGCCGCGGCTCTCGTCGTCGTCGCCCTTGCGATCACCGCGCTCGTCTACGGCGTCGTCGCGATCATCGTCAAGATGGACGACGTCGGCCTCAAACTATCGCGACGTGAGAACACCGAGGGCCTGGGCCGGGCGCTGGTCAAGGCGATGCCTGTCGTGCTCAAGGTGCTCAGCACCGTCGGGGTCGCCGCGATGCTCTGGGTCGGCGGCCACATCCTGCTGGTCGGCATGAACGACCTGGGCTTCCATCCGATCTACGAGTTCGTCCACCACCTCGAGTTGGCCGCGACAAATGCGGCGGGCGGGTTCGTCGGTTGGCTTGTCAACACGCTCTTCTCCGCGCTGCTCGGCGTGATCATCGGCGCCATCGCCGTCGTGGTCATGCACTTCCTGCCGTTCGGGAAGAAGCAGCACCTTGACGCCGACGACGTCCATGCGGAGCCTTCCAACCCAGGAAGCGACGCCTGACTCCCGCCCTGCTTCATCCAGTCCCGACCTGAAGGTTCCGGGCAGTTCAACCTGACCGGACGTGCACAGATCTCTGTACACGTCGAGGCAATCGCTATCCGGCCCTTGCTCAACGCATAGAGAGATCTGTGCACAGGCCCGCGTTCCCGCAGGGCCGACGAAGACGCGGCCCGCCCCGATTCCGAGGCGGGCCGCATTTCGTCTACCCAACTCAGCGGACGACGGCGAGCCCCGCCGTCCAGCCCACCTGCTCGGTGGCCGCCAGCACCAACTGGGCGAAGCCGACCGCCTCAAGTTCGCGGGCCCGCTTGAGCGACCCGAGGTCGAGCGCGACCAATCCGGCCGCCTCCACGACTTCCGCGAGGCTGTCCTTGGCCTCTTTGTCGTCCCCGGCGATCAGGACGGTGACGGTGTTCTTCCCGATCTTGCCGGAGTTCAGTGTCGCCGCGAAATTGGTGTTGAACGCCTTGAGCACCTTCGACTGCGGCAGCTTCCCGGCCAGTTGCGCCGTCGCCGAGCTGTCGGCAGGGACGACGAGCGAGTCGAAGGTCTGGAAGTCGAGGGGGTTCGAGATGTCGACGACGACCTTGCCTACCAGCTGGTCGGCGCGCTCGGCCACGACGTCGTCGTGGGCGCCGTACGACACCGCGAGGACGACGATGTCGCCTTCCACCGCAGTGGCCGTGTCGCTGTGCGCAAGCACCTGAACGGTGTTGCCGCCCCTGGTCGCGAGCCCGGCGATTGCCTGCCCCATGTTGCCTGAACCGATGACTGTGATGTTGCTCATACCTACTCCTTTTGGTTGTTGCGTCAACCAATATACATCGATTGCTTGTCGTGTCAACCATTGAGTAGCATGGCCCCATGACGACATGGCTCGACTCACGCGAGATGAGGGCCTGGCGTCGGTTCTCGTCGGTCCTGGAACTGCTCCCAGGCGTACTGGAGACCCAGCTCAAGCGCGATTCCGACCTCACCCACTTCGAGTACTGGGTGGTCGCGATCCTCTCCGAGGCCCCCAACCGCACTCTGCGGATGTCAACGCTGGCCCGCCACACCAGCGGCACCCTCCCCCGGCTCTCGCACGTCGTCAAGCGACTGGAGAAGCGCGGCCTGGTGGAACGCACACCGCACCCCGACGACGCCCGCGTCACCAACGCTCATCTGACCGACGCCGGCTGGGACCTCGTGGTCGCTGCGGCCCCAGGGCATGTCGCGACGGTACGGGAATCGCTGATCGACGCCCTGACCCCCGAGCAACTCGATCAACTCGCGGCCATCGGGGAAGCGATCCTGGGCAGGATCGCCCCCGAGATCCTGCCAACGCTCGACGATCACCACGACTGATCATTTCCCAAGCCCCCGGCCAGGCGACGCCTCGGGGTAGACCCCTGCGGTGACTGCGCCTTTCGGGGAGCCACCGGCAGGTTGACAATGGTTGAGACTGACCGCTCCGACCGAGCCGCCGCCACCCATCCATAAGCGAATCCGGATCGGCACTTGCCATCATTAACTAATCCGGTTTAGGATGGCCGCAGCAACCCCGATTCCGACACCTTCGAAGGAGAAGATGTGCTCGAACTGCACCGGTCCTCGACCAGCCGCCGCCCGGCGGCCCGGCGACGCATGTGCGGTTCGCGTCCCCGTCGCAGAAACGAAGCCCCCTGAGACAGCCGATCCGATAGATTCCGGTTCAGACGCACCGGAACACCGCACGCAACGTCACGGTCAGTCGCGGAAGAGCCCGGCTGATCCCCCCGGCGAAGAGGCCGGAGAAGCCCTCGCAGCCAAAGGAGGCTGGAAGCAGATGGACGACCGACTATGACATCCACGCCACTTGTGGGGATCAACTCCCCGGATTCAGAGGCCCCCGAGGCGAAAGAGACCCCCGAGAGCGCGGGGCGCGACCGCCGTGTATTGAAGGACCTGGCCTTCCTCGGCAAACGGCTCGTGACCTACGCCTTCATCGGGTTCATCAGCATCGTGTTGAACTTCGTGTTCCCGCGCCTGATGCCCAACGATCCGGCCGAATCCATGATCCGCGACATCTACCAGAAGACCGGCCAACGGCCGAGCTAGTTCCAGATCGACCAGATCCACCGGATGTACGGCGACCCGGACACCAACATCTTCGTCCAGTTCTGGAACTACATCTCCCAGCTGGCCCAGGGCGACTTCGGCAAGTCGATCATGTACTACCCGATGGAGGTCACCGAGCTGGTCGGTAAGGCCATCCCTTGGACCCTCTGGCTCTCCATCGGTTCGATCATCATCGGCTGGATCATCGGCACCGTGCTCGGCGCCCGCCTGGGCTGGAAGCCCGGGGCAGGTTCGATTCGTTCATCACCCCGGTGACGATGTTCTTCGCCTCGATCCCCGCCTTCTGGCTCGGCCTGATCGCGGTGTGGCAGCTGTCCTACATCAAGGGATGGTTCCCAGCCCAGGGATCGGTCGATCAACGCATCCAGCCGCAGAGCCTCACCAATCCAGACTTCATCGTGAGCGTGCTTTACCACTCGATTCTGCCGATGGGCGTGCTGATCGTCGTCGGCTTCACCGGCTGGATGCTGAGCATGCGCAACATGATGATCACGACCGTCAACGAGGACTACGTCCACCTGGCCAGGGCAAAGGGCCTCAAGCCTTCGGTGGTGCGCAGCCGCTACGCGATGCGCAATGCGCTGCTTCCCAATGTCACCGGTCTTGCCCAGTCCTTCGGTGGCGCGCTCACCGCGGTGGTTCTGGCGGAAACGGTGTTCATCTACCCGGGCGTCGGCGGCCTGGTCGGCGCCTCGACCGGAACCCGTGACTACCCCCTCCTCCAGGCACTGATGCTGATCATCATCTTCCTGGGGCTCATCTTCAACTTCATCGCAGACTCCGTCTATGTCCTGCTGGATCCGCGAATCCGAGACAAGGACTGAGAGCATGTTCAAGCGATTCATCTCCGTCCCGAAGGTCCAGATCGGGCTTGGCATCATGGGGTTCTTCACCCTGGTCGCCATCTTCGGCAAGCCTTTCGCCACCCACGTTCTGCACCGGCAGCCGACCGACGTCTTCCTGGACGCCATGGGCGTCGGCCCGAGCCTCGCACACCCGATGGGTACCACCGTCAGCGGCCAGGACGTCCTGACCTGGATGCTGCACGGCACCTACAACTCGATGTTCGTCGGATTCGTCTCGGCCATCATCGCCACCATCATCGCCCTGGTGATCGGAACCCTCGCGGGCTTCCTGGGCGGCTGGGCTGACAACGTGATCAACGCGTTCATCCTGGTCTTCCAGAACATCCCCAGCTTCCCGGTGCTCATCATCATGGCCGCGTTCTGGCGCGACATGCCGCTGGTGGTCGTCGCACTCATGGTCGGCATCTTCGAGTGGACGGGTGGGGCCAGGCGGATCCGGGCCCAAACGCTCAGCCTCCGCAACCGTGACTTCACCACTGCCCTCCGGACCGTTGGCGAAGGAAAGCTGCGGATCGTGATGGTGGAGGTCATGCCGCACCTGTTCGGGATCGTGTCTCCGATGTTCCTGACGGCCATCGCCGCAGGTGTCTCGATGCAGGCCTCGATCGCCATGCTGGGCATCGGAAGCGCCGGTGAACCCAGCTGGGGCCTGATCATCAACTACGCCTTCCAGCAGAACGCGTTGTTCCGAGGAATGTGGTGGTGGTTCGTACCGCCGGGCATTGCGCTGGCCCTGCTTGGCTTCGCGACCACGATGGTCAACTTCGGACTCGATGAGGTCACCAACCCGACCCTCAGCTCGAAGCGCATGAAGCTCATGACCAAGTTCAAGAAGAAGCTGCGGATGCGCGACTCCCGCGCCCTGCCGGTCGAGGTGGCCTGACGTGACTGATCTCCTACCCGCAACTGACATTCTCCACGCGGAGACCCCACACATCGAGACATCAGAGGAGATCGCGGCGCGGCTCGCTGCATCCCCACCCCTGCTCGTGGCCGAGAACCTCGATGTCACCTACGTGACAGAGGCAGGCGAGGTGCCGGCCTGCCGCAACGTCAACCTGACGCTGCACCGTGGCGAGATTCTCGGGGTCGCCGGGGAATCCGCCTCCGGCAAGTCAACCCTGCTCAACGCCCTGGCAAGGCTCCAGCGCCCCCCGGCAATCACCAGCGGCGGCAAGGTCACGTTCTACCCGACCGATGACAGCGATCCGATGGAGATCAGCTCGATGTCCGAGGAGGAGCTGCGCGAGCGTCGCTGGACCTCGCTCTCGTTCGTCATGCAGTCGGCCATGGCCTGCCTCAACCCGGTGATCCGGCTTGAGTCGCAGTTCACCGACGTCATCCGGGAGCACGACCCCGAGGTCTCGAAGGAGGATGCCAGCAAGAAGGCCGGAGAACTGCTTGAGATGGTGGGCATCCCGGCTCACCGGCTCAAGGCGTTCCCGTTCCAGCTCTCGGGTGGGATGCAGCAGCGGGCCCTGATCGCCCTTAGCCTCGCCTGCGACCCCGACGTCGTCTTCATGGACGAGCCCACCACGGCCGTCGACGTCATCATGCAGCGCCAGATCCTCAGCCAGATCCTGCACCTTCAAGCTCGACTCGGATTCGCGATCGTCTTCGTCACGCACGACCTGTCCCTCCTGCTTGAGATCTCCGACCGGATCGTCATCATGTACGGCGGCCGCTTCGTGGAGGTCGGGTCCGCCGAGCAGATCTACGAGTCGGGGCTGCACCCCTACACGAGGGGTCTACGCAGTTCCTTCCCGCCCCTTTCGGAGCCAGTCAGGAAGCTGCATGGCATCCCTGGGACCCCTCCGGACCTGCTGGGCTTGCCGGTGGGTTGCGCATTCGCGCCGCGGTGCCCGAGGGCGACACAGCTCTGCCTGGAGGAACGCCGGAACTGACTTCCGTGGCAGGTGGCCAGGCTGCGTGCCACCATCCCCACCTGCGCGGCGAGAGCGATACCGAAGGAAGTGAACAGCTGTGACCGACGTCATATCTTCCGCCCGCGACACCCGTGAGGTGGTGTTGCAGACCAAGAACCTGAAGGTTCACTTCGATGGCGAGAACAGCGAAGGCAAGAAGGTCAAAATCCGCGCCGTCGACGGAGTCGATTTCACCCTACACAAGGGCGAGATCGTCGCCCTCGTCGGTGAGAGCGGCTGCGGCAAGACCACCTTGGCGAGGGTCTTCTCGCTCATCTACAAGCCGACCTACGGTGACGTGACGGTGCTCGGGCAGCCCCTTAAGGAGGCGGCGCGCAACGAGCGCAAGTACTACCGCAAGGTGCAGCTGATCTTCCAGGATCCGTTCGCGTCCATGAACTCGCTCAAGCGCATCGTGCACATCGTGGGCCGGGTCGTCCAGATCCACAAGATGGCAGGCCGTGGCGCCGCGGTCCGTAAGCGGGTCGAGGAACTCCTCGGGCACGTCAACCTGGTGCCCGCCGAGAAGTTCATCAACCAGTTCCCCACCGACCTTTCGGGTGGCCAGAAGCAGCGCGTCGCGATCGCACGTGCCCTTGCGGTCGAACCGTCCATCATCCTCGCCGACGAACCGACGAGCATGCTGGACGCGTCGATCCGGCTCGAGGTGTTGAACCTGCTCTCCGACCTGCGCGACAACGACGGCCTCGCGGTGCTGATCATCACCCACGACATCGCGAGCGCCCGCTACCTCAGCGACCGGATCAACGTCATGTATGGCGGCCGGATCATCGAGGAAGGGCCGACCGAGAAGATCGTCAGCGACCCGGTGCATCCGTACACCGAGCTGCTGATCGGGGCTGCACCCGATCCCGCACACTACAAGGGCTCAGGCCACTCCGCGGTGCAGGCCTCGTCGACCAACGCACCAGTCGACAACTCCATCAAGATGGTTGGCTGCCGGTTCGCAAACCGCTGCCCCCACGCGATCAGCCGTTGCGTGGACGCCCCCATCCCCGAATACGTCTCCAAGGACGGAGACCGGCGAGCGATGTGCATCCTCGCCGAGAAGCGTGACGACTTCATCAACCCCAACGACCCGGCGCTACCGGGAGCAACCAGCTACACGGAGGAACAGCTATGAGTATTCGTACGACCCAGATCTCGAGGCGCACCCTGCTCGGCGGCCTCGGCGCCGTCGCCGCAACCGCGACCCTGTCCGCCTGCGGCGGCAACGGCGGCGGAAATGGAAGCGGAAACGGCGAAGGTGGTGGAGGCGCCGGGTCGACGATCTTCGTGATCGGCACTGGCGTCGCGGCCTCCAACCAGTTCCCGAACAACTTCAACCGCTATGGCGGCGGCGACACCGCCCCCGGTATCGACCTGGTCTACGAAAGCCTGTTCCGGCTCTCCTCCAAGGACGGTGGACAGCTGATTCCCGTCCTGGCCGAAAAGGTTGAGCACAACGACGAAGGCACCCAGGCTACCTACACCCTCCGCCAGGGCGTCACCTGGTCTGACGGTGAGCCCTTCACTTCCAAGGATGTGCTCTACACCCTCGGCACCATCTACGGTGAACCCAACCCCGCCCCGGCCGAGGACGAGTTCGTCTGGCTTTCCAAGGCGATCGAAACTCCCGACGACTACACCGTCATCGTCAGCTACAACGACGATCAGCGGCAGCAGGAAGTCAACCTGGCCCTGTACTACCCGATTGTGCCCGCGCACGTGTTCCAGGACGGTGACAAGCTCGAGTTCCCGCAGGACACGATGGCCAGCCCCATCGGCACCGGTCCGATGAAGCTGAAGAACTTCGGCAGCCAGCTCGTCCAGTACGAAGCACGCGACGACTACTGGGGTGGCGCGGTCGGTCCGGTGGAGGTCCAGTTCGTTCCCTCCGGCACCGCGGGCAACATCGAGACCCAGATCACCCAGGGCAATGTCGACATGGCCGAAGGTGGTAACCCCGGCGTCGTCAAGGGCTTCGCCACGGCCAAGGACACCAACCATTACAACTTCGTCGCCGACGGCGCCTCGCGCGGCGTGATCTTCCAGGTGCAGAACACCGAACTGCCGACCTCCGATGTCAACATCCGCAAGGCGCTCAGGGGTTCGATCGACTTCCCAGCGGTCGCGGACGCCGCCGGTATCGGCTTCTCGATCCCCAACGTGGCTGGCGTCGATCCGGTCATCAACGAATCGATCCAGCAGCCCGAGTTCAACGAACCCATCGCGATGGACGTCGATCAGGCCAAGAAGGACCTGGCCGCGGCCTCATGGACGGTCAACGCCAACGGCAACCTGGAGAAGGACGGCAAGGAGCACCCGCTTACCATCCAGGTCCAGAACGACCAGGCAACCGACATGGTCACGGTCCCGATCCTCGTCGCGCAGTGGAAGGAGAACCTCGGCCTGAACGTCACCTTCGACCCGAAGCCGAAGGACGTCATGGACGGCATCCTGCAGAGTGGCACCTTCGACATGGTGGTCAGCGGCGTGAACTACCCGGGAACGCCCTGGACGAACTACACGATGTACGACCAGAAGGTGACCCCGGCAGGCGAGACGGGCACCAACGGTAACTGGGGTCGTTGGACCTGGTCCGATGAGGCCGAGCAGTCGATGAGCATCCTGGTTTCGACGCTCAACACTCCCGAGACCAAGGATAGGATCGCCGAGGGCGTGCAGGGTGTGCAGGCGGCCATCCGCGACGACGCCCCCTTCATCCCTTACCAGGGTGGCGGTTCCGGTGTCATGTCGAGCAGCATCAACTGGGCCGAGCTGCCCAACGTTGCAGACGTCAACTACTTCCCGCGGGTCGGTGGCATGGGCAACCTGATCAACCTGCTGAAGGACGTCAAGTCCGCGTGACCTTGTGACGTTTGAGGGGCGGGTGGCCATGGCCACCCGCCCCTCAAGTGCTCTGCTTGCCTTCAGCCGAACGTCCGGGCGAAGGGGGTCAGCCAGGTCTGCAGCCGCTCCCAGGTCTCTTCCTGGCTCATCGAGTCGGCGGCGTCGCACCACACGGTGAGCTTGGCCCCAAGGAAACGCGGTTCCGCGGCGTCGATGTCCAGCCAGGATCGTTCCCCCGCCAGCCCCATGAACCTGGTGGGGCGGAACGTCTCGGCGATGTCTTCGCCCGACTTGAGCCCGGTGACATTGGGTTTCCCGTCTCCGGACAGCACGAAATAGAGCAGGTCGCCGTTGGAATTGAGCACCCGGTAGCCGGAGTCCAGGTAGTCGTTGACGCTGGGCGTCCAGTCCCGCCAGCGGACCCAGACATCGAGCGCGATGTCGTTCGGCACCGGGACCAGCGGGCTGGCCGAGGCCGGGACGACGTGGTCGTTCCAGAGCCAGATGTCGTCGACGCGAGGGCGGAGATGCGCCGCCAGTTCTGTGATGTACAGGGCGTAGGCGTCCTCGACGGCGGCGCCCTCCTCCGCAGCGGCACGCGCCCAGTCGAGCAGCACCGGGTAACGGTCCGGGCGTCGCTCCTCCTCCCCTTCCCAGGGGGCGGCCAGGTATTCATCGCCGCCAAGGTGGACGACCTCGGGCTCGAAAAGGTCGAGCGTGGCGTCCCACAACGAGCGGATGTGCGCCGTGGCGTCGGGGTTGGAAATGTCGACCTTGTCCGGGTGTACGGCGCCGCTTCGGTCGGTCAGGCACCACTCAGGGTGGCCAGCCAGCAGCGCGACGGCGTGCGACGGCGTATCCAGTTCGGGGACGAGCCGGACCCCGCACGCCCTGGCGGCCGAGGAGAGTTGGCCGATCTCGGCCGCCGACAGCGCCCCAGGCGAGGCCAACGCCTCGAAGCCGGGCAGTTCCACGCCGAGCCCCGTTGAATCGGAGAGGTGCAACTGCAAGGTGTTGAGCCCGAGTTCCCCCATCGTTTCGAGCAGCCTGGTCACCCAGGCCCGGCTGAACCGCTTCCGGCCGATGTCGAGGCCGATGCCTCTCACCTGAGGGCCCATGTCTAACCTTTCGATAGTGCTGCCACCGGGATCGGCTGGGTGCCGAGGTTGCCCGAGTAGTCCGTCAGCTCGACGACAAGGTGGCCGTCGAGGCTGGTAAGGGGGCGCGGGTCCTGGAGGCCGGCGTTGCTGGCGTCGCCCCGGGTCACCGAGAGCAACTCGACGTCTGAGCCGTCCTCGCGCACGTGCGTTACGCGCAGCTTCCACCAGTCACGCGGGCTGGGCGAGTGAACCACCAGCGCCCCGTCGACCAGCTCGAGATCGGAGAGGGGCAGCGGGGCTGCGACGGTGTCGCGGGTGTGTCCGCGCACCACGATTCCGGTCGACTCACCTTCGGGGGTCAGCGTCAGGTCGAAGAGGTGCCCTTCAGCGACGGGCACCGGCACACTCGCCTGCCCGACCGCCAGCGGCACCTCGACCTCAAACGGCCCACGCAGGCGCGGATCGGGCTCGTCGACCAGCGCGACGCTCACGCGGCACCGGCGTCGATCGTCGACGGCAGGGTCCCACCTCACGTCGACCAGCCCGGGCCTTGCGGCCTGCACCAGGAGCCCCGAGGCGGTCGGCGCCTCCTCAATCCGCAGGTCACTTGGGAAGGCGGCGAAGTCGTGCGTGAGGGTCACGGGCGCAGAAAGCGCACCGTCCTTGGCGATGGCCCTCAGCTCATAGCGCACCAGAGCATCGGTGGGCGCACGCTTTGCGTAGGCGCGCTCCGCGTAGCCCTGATAGAGGTGTCGGGCGGACCCGTCGCCGCCGATCGCGGTCAGGAGATAGCCGTCGACGTCACCGAAGGGGGCAAGTTCCCATTCGGCCTTGAGCTGCCTGTCCGCGTAGACGGCGGTCAGCTCGAATCCGCGCGGGGCGGCCGGGGCTGCGGCCCCGGACGAGATCGCGATCTGCCCCACGTTGACCTGGTAGCCGACGGCTGGCGCGAACTGTAGGCCGATGGTTGCCAGGCGTCGACCGGCGAACCGGTCGAGCGGCACCTCGACCGTCGTCCACCCGATCGACGTGGAGGTCACGGGGAGGTCGACGACGACGGGGGTGTGCGGGTCGTCGGCGAAGACGAGCAGCAGCCCCGGAGCCGGATCTTCCGCACCGCTCTTGCGCAGGGTGAGCCTGGCGGTCGTGGAGCCGCCGATGTTCAGGTCCGTCTTGAACAGGCGCAGGGTTGTGGTGGCCGTGATGTCGCCGTGGATCACCAGCGAGCTGCCGCCGAACCAGGCGCCGATACCGAAGAACGGTGCCTCGACCTCCCGACCCGAGGCGTCGCGTCGGGGCTGCCAGGGGCCGTAGTCGAAGTCGACACCTGGCCGTGCGCCGTCGGTGTCGATCCACCACTGCCAGCTGGGCAGGAGCGACTGGGAACCGATGTCGCCCCACTGCCCGCCCGTGACCTCACCGTCGTCGTACCAGGCCATGCCGTGGCCGGTGTTGAAGGTCGAGTGGAAGTCGGTGCCGCCGATGACGGAGCGCTCGGGGGTGAAGTCGGCGACCCCGACCCAGCCGGACGCGTCGTCGACGCCGACCTCGGGGCGCGATGCGCCCTGCTGTTTCCCGGTCCTCGTGGGGTCGGCGCGCACCCCTGAGAAGAACATGCGCTCACGCTCGGTGACCATCCACTGGTAAGGCTCCTGCTGCATGAGCGGCGGGTCGCCTTGGCCCCGGGTCGCGGCGAGTCCCTCGTCCAGCCCCATCTGGTAGTAGTCGCTCGGTGTAAACAGCGCGACGGACCCGCGCGGGTTGCGTGTGCCCGCCGCGTAGAGCATCGGCAGGTCCGCGAGCGACGGGTGGGCGCCGGACAGCTTGCCCATGCAGGCTTCCACGCCGAAGAACAGGCTGTCGAACGGGTCGACCCCGGTTGCCGCGGCGTGGTTCAGCGACCGGTCGACGTCCTCGGACCATTCGTAGTTCACGAAGACCGAGTCGTGGATCTGGCCGTTGGCCTCGTCCCGTAGCCAGGCGGCTTTGGCCTCGTCGTAGAAGCTGTTCTGGTCGTACCACTGCGTGTACAGCCCCCGGGCGGTGAGCTCTGCCATGAAGGGTTTGAACTCCGAGTCGTCGCCGTGTTCCTCCTGGTTCAGGAAGTAGCTGTCGAAGCCGCAGTACGCCGCCAGTTCCACGAGCTTCTCGAGGATCACGTAGCCGTTGGTGTCGGGGTCGCGCAGGAAGGTCTCGTGGAACGTCAGGCCCGGTCGGAAGTCCGGGTCGAAATAGATCGTGCCGATCGACCTGACGCCGTTGCGGTGCGCCGCATCCGTGTAGGCCGGGTTCGGGATGTTGACGATGCCGAACTCGAAGCCCCGGTTTCGCCAGTGGCTTGTTTCGGGGTCGTAGAGCGCCGACGGCGTGTCTGCGGTCGCCGCGCCGTGCCATGGGCTGAAGTAGTCGACGTAACCCCAGAAGTTGAGGGCGTGGTTGCAGAAGTCGTCGTTGGCCATTGCGGTGTCGAAGAACGCGTTGCCGTAGTCGGCCTGCATCAACATCACCTGGGCATGGCCGTCGAGCGACGGGTCGGCCTGCGTTTCGCGCAGTGCCGCGATCCGTGGCTGCAACGGAACCCGGGACCTCAGGAAGGCCGCGTGTGGGTCGGCCTCCGGGGTCCAGTCACGGATCTCCTGGATTCGGTATCCGGAGAATCGGGGCTGGGCCGAGGCGAGGGCCTTGTCCTCCTTTGGCGGCACGCAGTCGGCCATGGTCGCCCCTACTGCTCGTCAGGCTTCGGGTCGGGGCTGCCGCCGTGGTCCTCGGGGCGG
Source organism: Tessaracoccus bendigoensis DSM 12906 (assembly GCF_900141915.1). Taxonomy (GTDB): domain Bacteria; phylum Actinomycetota; class Actinomycetes; order Propionibacteriales; family Propionibacteriaceae; genus Arachnia; species Arachnia bendigoensis. The sequence continues at coordinate 64,016 of NZ_FQZG01000006.1, forward strand.
TGCAGGCGCCCGGTGCCGCCCATCTGCCACGGCTTGGCGCCTCCAACGCTGCGGTGGTTGATCCCGGCCGCGTCCCAGCGACCACCCTGGACCACGAGCCTTGCGAAGAAGTCGTCCTCGGCCGCTGGCTGCTTGGCCCAGCCGATCTCGGCGATGGCAGCGGCCCTCGGGAACGCCATGTATTCCTTCGCCTGCGCGGTCGGCATGTACTCCGACCAGAGCTGGCCCTGAACGCCGAGAAGGGTTCCCGGGGCGTCGGCCGGCACGTCGAGCGCCGGGTCGTAGCCCAGCACCTTCTGCCAGCTGGTGAAGGCCCCGATCGCGAAGGGTTCGCGCTGATCCTCCGACTGGTACTGGTCGAGGTAGGTGTAGTGCCAGGGAGCCATCACGGCCTCCTGGCCGCGGCGGAGAGCCTCGACGCCGGGGCCGTGTCCACGCCAGGACATGATCACGGTGCCGGGCGACTCGTGGTCGTCGATGACCTCGTCCCAAGCCACGGCCTGGCGCCCACGCTCGGTGAGCCAGTCGCGCATGTGGTCGGTGAACCAGTTCTGCAGGTCCTCCACGCGCGCCAGCCCGAGCTCGGTGGCCAGTTCGGCGGCGGCGGCGCTGGCCTGCCACTGGGTCTTGGGGCATTCGTCGCCGCCGATGTGGATCCGCTTGGACGGGAACACGTCCAGCAGTTGGGTGAAGATCTCCTCGACCATGGCCACCGTGTCCGTGTCGAGGTGCAGCACCTCGTCGAAGACCCCGAAGGTGGTGGCGACCGGCTTGCGCTCCGCGGCCGGGTCACCGAAGTGAGGGTAGGCGGCCAGCAGCGCCCGGACGTGGCCGGGCAGGTCGACCTCAGGGACGATGGTGATCCCCCGGTGCTGCGCGTAGTCGACCAGGGCCCGAAGCTGATCCTGCGTGTAGAACCCGCCGTGGGGGGTCCCGTCGTTCTCCTTCTGCGTCCAGACGTGGGTGTCGGTGCGCCAGGAACCCACCCGAACCAGGCCGGGGTAGCCCTTGACGTCGAATCGCCAGCCCTGGTCGTCGGTCAGGTGCAGATGGAGGACGTTCAGCTTCAGTGCGGCCATCTGGTCCAGGAAACGGTACAGCGCTGGCAGCGGCTCGAAATGCCTGGCGACGTCGAGCATGAGGCCACGCCAGGCGAACCGCGGCGCGTCCGAGATGGTGACGTGCGGGAGGCTGAGCTCGGCCCCCGGCAGCGGCCACGGGCCCGAGGCCCACTCCGGGAACAGCTGACGCAGGGTGTGCGCGGCGGCGAGGAATCCGTCCCGGTCTGTGGCGCTCACCCGGATGCCCGAGCCGTCGACCTTCAGTCGGTATCCCCCCGCCGCGATGTCGGCGTCGTCGACGAGCGTGAGGAGTGCTCCGTCGCCCTCGCCGAGCCGGATGCCAGTGCCCGTTCCGAGCGCGGATTCGACGGCGTCGACGGCCGACGGCGCCCCGGAGACGGTGACGCGCCGAGGCAGCGTGAGGCGACCCTCACCCAGCTCGACCGTCTCGGGCGTCGGGATCAGACCCAGCGCATTGACGCGGTCCGCGCCCGCGTGCAGGGCGTCGTGGACCCGGTCGATCCATTCCCAGGGCGCAGCCACTCCGCCGGGCAGCGCGTTGAAGTACTCCCAGACGTCGACGCCACCGATCTCCGGGTAGCGGGCTGCCACCTCGGACAACGTGACGCACAGTTGATCGATCTCCACGAAACCGGTGCCGGTCTCGGGCGCCCCGATCGCGCCGAGCACGAGCTTGTCAACGGGGTAGACACCACGGTCGATGACACGCTGCACGTCGCGCAGGTCGGAGAGTTCGCCGAAGCCGCTGTAGAACTGGATCTGCACCCAGTCGATCTCCTCGCCGCGGGCGCGGTAGAGCTCCTCGTAGTCGAAACCGGAGAGGTTTGCGCCACCCCACATGGCGGAGGCGACCGGGGCGAGGATGATGTCGAACTCCCGGCCGAAGTCGGCGCGAAGCGCATCGATGAGCCGAATCACGACGTCAAGGCTCATGTCCTGCTCGACGTCGATGTCGATGCCCTGGAGTTGGTGCGCCTTCAGGAAATCGCGCAGCGGCGGGTAGTAGGTGTCGAACTGGTCACCGTCGAGCTTGTCCGTGGTTCCGGGTGCCCACCCACCGACCATCACCAGGACGGGGACCCCCGCCTCCTGGACCATGCGCGTCTCCGCCCAGAGCTGGTCGTGGTAGGGATCGTCGTGCGGGTGGTCGTTGAGGGTGACGGTCTTGTCCTCGTTGATATGGACCGCCGCCAGGACGAGATGCGTGAGCTTGCCGCTCTCGATCATCGGGGCCAGGGGGACGAACGTCTCACCGTGTCCGTGGCTCTGGTGGTAGATGACGACGCGCGGGGTGGCTTCGGGCTTGACCATGGAAATTAGCTCCAGCACTTGATCGGGGTTGGGTGGGGGCACTTCGTTGCGCACAGACAGGCTGACAATCCGTGCGACGACTCTACTAAACCGGTTTTGCTCTCGTCAAGGGGCATGACATGATGGTTCCCGCAGGACCCCTTGCACCACGAAGGGCAGCAACGACGATTGCCCCGTGACCCGGCACCGTCATCCGACTCGACCGAAGAAGGATTTGTTGATGGAGAACCGTCCCCAGGCCAACGACATCTGGATGCCACCGCTGCCCCCGCTCTCGGAGGGGGGCCTCGCCCGTCCCCGGATCGGGATCGCGGGCATCTCCATCGAGTCGAGCACCTTCTCGCCCCACCTGTCCGGCGACGAGGCGTTCACCATCCGCACCGGGCAGGACCTGCTGGACTACTACCCGTTCCTCGCCCCCGGCCAGGACCTTCGCGAGGCGGCCGACTGGGTGCCCATCTACCATGGCCGCTCCTTCCCCGGCGGGGCGGTCGTCCCGGCCAAGTTCCGCGAGATGTCGCAGGCGATCGTCGACGGCATCCTGGCCGATGGCCCGTTCGACGCCCTGTTCTTCGACATTCACGGTGCGATGAGCGTCGTCGACCTGCAGGACGCGGAGGGCGTTCTCGCGACCGCCGTGCGTGAGGCGATCGGCGAGGAGGCCCTGATCTCGACGTCCATGGACCTGCACGGCAACGTCTCGCGTGAACTGCTCGACGCCGTCGATCTCATCACCTGCTACCGGATGGCGCCGCACGAGGACTGGATGAACACCAAGGAGCGGGCCGTGTTCAACCTGCTAACCCGGCTGCGCTCCGAGGCCGGTGCCGACCCTGTGGCCCGACGGCCGTTCAAGGCCTGGCGACAGGTGCCGCTGTTGCTGCCCGGAGAGAAAACCAGCACCCGGCTGGAGCCCGCCAAGGGGATCTACGACTCCGTCGCCGACGTGGCAGACCTTGACGGCGTGCTCGACGCCGCGCTGTGGGTCGGCTACGCGTGGGCCGACGAACCGCGTTGTCAGGCCGCCGTCGTGGTCACCGGCGACGACCGCGATCTGATCGCAGTGGAGTGCCGGAAGATCGCGCTGTCCTATTGGGACGCCCGCGACGAGTTCGTCTTCGTCGGGCCCACCGACACCCTTGCGGGGGCGCTTGACTCGGCGCTCGCACCGGGCGCCGCGCATCCGTACGTCATCTCGGACTCGGGGGACAACCCGACGGCGGGCGGGGCCGGGGACGTGTCTTGGACCCTGGGCGAGCTGCTGGCGAGGCCGGATCTGGTCGACGGCTCCCGTGTCGTCATCCACGCCTCCATCTTCGATCCGGCTGCGGTCGGCGTCGCCAAGCAGGCCGGCGTCGGGGCGACCGTGACGCTGGAGGTCGGCGGCCGTGTCGATCCCGGGCCACGCGGCCCGGTGAGTCTGACCGGGGAGGTCTTGTCCGTCACCGAGGGTGACCCGGTTGCCGGGGTGCAGGTCGTGATCGGGAGCGGCAGCGTGCGTGCGATCATCACGGAGCGCCGCAAGCCCTTCCATCATCTCGACGACTTCCGCATGCTCGGCCTCGACCCGGCCGCGGCCGACGTCGTGATCGTCAAGATCGGCTACCTTGAGCCCGAACTCTACGAGTTGGCCGCCGACTGGACGTTGGCGCTGACCCCCGGTGGCGTGGACCAGGACCTGATCCGGCTCGGCCATCACCGCCTCGCGCCCGGCGTCTACCCCTTCGACGCCGACGCCCCCGAACCGGACCTCACCCCGGTCGTCACCCGACGCTGAGCCCCGACCACACCGTCCAGGAGGATGGCAGATGCTGAACTTCGAGAAGCGCACAGGGCCGGACTTCGGCGCAGACGCCCCGACCTACCCGGCCGGGGAGGTGCCCGACTGGTACCGGGATGCGAAGCTGGGCTTCTTCATCCACTGGGGGCTCTACTCGGTGCCCGCGTGGGCCACGACCCACGGTGAGCGCGACGTCCCCGTCGAGGACGCCTACACGCACCACCAGTACGCCGAGTGGTACGCCAACACGGTGCGAATCACCGGCAGCCCGGCCTGGCTGCGGCACCAGGACCGCTACGGCACCGGCACCAGCTATGAGGACCTGGCGCAGCTGTGGCGGGTCGACAGCTTCGACGCGGACGCCCTGGTGGGCGAACTCGTCGACGCCGGGGCCCGCTACGTCATCCCCACCACGAAGCACCACGACGGCTTCTGCCTGTGGGAAACGGCCACCACCGGTTTCAACGCGGTGCGTCGCGGGCCGGGCAGGGACCTCATCGCCGAGCTGCACGACGCCACCCGGCGGGCGGGGGCCAGGTTCGGGGTCTACTTCTCGGGTGCGCTCGACTGGCACGTGTCGGACTTTCCCCCGATCGAGTCGGACACGGACCTCTTCCGCTTCCGGCGCAACGACGCAAGGTTCGCGCGCTACGCCGCGGCCCAGCTGGCCGAGTTGGTGGAGCGGTTTGTCCCCGAGGTGCTCTGGAACGACATCGAATGGCCCGACGGAGGTAAGGGCCGAGACGACTTCGCGCTGGCCGCGGTGCTGGGTCGCTACCTCGACGCGGTGCCGGACGGCGTCGTCAACGACCGTTGGGGGGTGCCGTACCACGGGTTCCTGACCCGCGAGTACACCGGGATGGACGGCATCGCCGATCAGGTGTGGGAGTCGACGCGCGGGCTGGGGTACTCGTTCGGGTACAACCAGGCAGAAGACACCAGCCACAGCATGTCCGGCGCCGCGCTGGTGCGCCACCTCGTCGAGGTCGTGAGCCGCAACGGCAACCTGCTGATCAACGTGGGCCCGCGCGCCGATGGGAGCATCCCGGAGCTGCAGTTGGCCGCCATGCGCGAGCTGGGCGCCTGGTTGCGGGTCAACGGCTCCGCGATCTACGGCACCCGGCCGTGGCTGCGTTGCCGGAACGAGGAGGGCACCCCGTGTGCGTACACGGCTTCCGAGGATGCGGTCTTCGTCCACATCCTGGACCCCGGCGCGGCCACGGCGACCTTGCCGGAGGAGTTGGCCGAGGGGGGTAGGGCCAGGTGGGCGGACGGCTCAGCCGCGCATGTTGAAGGCGGTCAGGTGATCATCCCCGAGGGGCTGCGAGGGGAACCGGTCGCCGTCCTGACGGTGGCTCGCTGAACCGGGTCGCCGTCCTGACCTTGAGCACTATCCCGGGGTCGCCGTCCGGGCCACGGGTCGGGCGTCGGGGATGCGTCGCCAGGGGGGAATGCCCGCGCCGCCCGCGAGCCCGGCGCGACTCGACCTTGAGCACTATCCCGGGGTCGACGTCCGAAAAGACCTGTTTTCACGTTCAAACCACCAACGAACCCTGGATAGTGCTCAACGCCCGACGCAAGCAGAGTCCCAGCGGCGCCAGACCCCCCGTCACCAGCGAAATGCCCGCGACACCAGCGAAAAGCCTCGACACCAGCGGTATACAGCAGGTATCCAGACATACCGCTGGTAACCACGCCACAACGCTGGTGACGACGTCCAACCCGTAAGCAGCACCTCGTCGACGGCGCCGTCGACACCACCCGTCGACCCGCACCACCCGGGCGCGACCCGACCTTGAGCACTATCCCGGGGTCGACGTCCGAAAAGACCTGTTTTCACGTTCCAATCCCAAACGAACCCTGGATAGTGCTCAACGCCCGACGCAACCACAGCCCGACGCAACCACAGCCCGACGCAACCACAGCCCGACGCAACCACAGCCCAAGAAGCCCCAGCACCCAACCCGCGCGCGGCGGCCTAAGCTTCGGGATCCGTCGAACCGCGCACGATCAGTTCCATGGTCGGCTCGGTGCGCCCACTGACGGGTCGACCGTCGATCGCGTCGAGCAACGCCTCGGCCGCGTGGCGACCGAGTTCGGCTGGGTCGCGCACCATGGCGGTGATCTGCGGCCGGACGATCCGGCACATTGGTGTGTCCTCGAACGTTGCGATGGCGACCTGATCCGGAATCGAAAGCGACGCCTCGACGATCGCGACGACGCCGCCAAAGACCAACACCTCGTTGTCGAAGATGATCCCGGTGGGAGGTTCCTGTGACGAGATCAGCGCCCAAGTGGCCGCCCTCCCGGACTCCTCACTGAAGTCCGTCGACGACGGCGGTAGCGCGACGACGCCACGTTCTTCGCAGCGCTTCTCAAAGGCCTCCCGCCGACGCTGCGTGTGCAGCAGGTCAGGCGACCCGCTGACGTGCGCCAACCGACGGTGGCCGAGGTCGGCGAAATGGTCGACGAGTCTCTCCATCGCGGCGCCGTCGTTGACCCTGAGTGTCGGCAGTGTGGACTGCGACTGGGCTCCGACGACCACCCCGGGGAGCTGCAGATCCGCCAACAGTGTGGGGCGCGGATCGTCGTCCCTCGGGTCAGTGAGGATCACACCGTCGACCCGATGCTCGGCCCACCATTGCCGATAGGTGTCCACCTCCTCTTCGACGCTGGTGGCGAACCTGAGCACCAGGTTGCGCGACCTCGCGCTCAGGATCCGCTCAACGCCGGCGATGAACTGCATGAAGAAGCGCTCACCGGTGAAGCTCTCCTCCGACCTGGCGATCACCAGGCCGACGGCGCGGGCCTGGCGCGCTGAGAGCGCGACGGCGGCGACGTTGCGGGTCCAGCCCATCTCGTCGGCGATCCGCTTGACCTTCGCCCTAGTCTCCTCCGAGACCCCGTCCCTGTCGTTCAGGGCGAACGAGGCCGCGCCGGGCGAGATGCCAGCGGCCTTGGCGATGTCACGGATAGTGGGGCGATTCACACCGTCAATGCTGACACGACGCCACCAGTTCTGCCATCTGGGGACACGCATCGTGAATAGTGGTTGCTCTCGTTACTAAACCGGATTAGAATGATCGCGCCAACGCCAGTTCATCGTCGAAAGGCCCGCTGTGCACGATCACGCCCCCATTCTCGACGGCAGGGTCACCCGCCACCTCAACGAGAAGATCCGCCCCGTCGAGACCACCGTCGTGGCTCAGCTCAACGTCGCAATCGCGCCCCTGACCGACGCTGAAGGCTCGACGGCGCTCGGCGCCTGCCCCGGGGTCGTAGGCCAGGGTGAACCCATCCCCGCCGCCGAGGCCCTGCTGCTCGACTATGAACCGTTCGAGGTGGGCTCGGAGTGGGGACCGGCCTGGGGCACCAGCTGGTTGCGTTTCCGTGCGACGGTGCCGCCGGAATTGCGTGACGCCGAGCTTGAACTGTTCATCGACCTGGGCGGGGAGTTCGAGTCACCCGGCTTCCAGGCCGAGGGGCTCGCCTACCGCGCCGACGGCACGATCATTAAGGCTCACAATCCGTACAACAAGTGGCTGCCGGTGGAACCGGACGCCGACGGCAACGTCGAGGTCTACCTGGAGGCAGCCGCCAACCCTGTTGTGCTTGGTCTTCCCCCCTTCGCGCCCACCGAACTCGGCCGCAAGACAACCTCCGGGTCGGCACCGATCTACCAGCTCCGACGGGCCGACCTCGTCGTCGTCAACACCGACGTCCGCGAGCTGATCGCCGACCTCCAGACCCTCAGGCAACTGGCGGAAGAACTGCCCGAAACGAGCGAGCGCCGCTGGGAGATCCGCCGCGCCATGGACCGCGCCCTCGACCGGATCGACCTGTTCGACATCCCTGCCACCGCGGGCGCAGCGCGCACCGAGCTTGAGCTTGTCCTCTCCCGACCGGCGGCCGCCTCGGCCCACACCCTGTCGGCGATCGGGCACGCCCACATCGACTCCGCCTGGCTGTGGCCGCTGCGCGAGACGCGCCGCAAGGTCGCAAGGACGATCGCGAACCAGCTGAACCTCCTGAAAGACCATCCCGAGCACATCTTCGCGTTCCCCGCGGCGCAGCACGCTGCCTGGCTGGAGGAGGACCAACCGGACCTGTTCGCGCAGTTGAAGGACGCCATCGCCTCGGGCGGGATCGTGCCGGTGGGTGGCATGTGGGTCGAGTCCGACGCCAACCTGCCCGGCGGCGAGGCGATGTGCCGCCAGTTCCTGTACGGGCGCAACTACTACCGCGACAAGTTCGACCACTACTGCCCCGAGGTGTGGCTGCCCGACTCCTTCGGCTACTCCGGCGCATTGCCGCAGCTTGCGAAGCTCGCGGGCGCCCAGTGGTTCCTGACGCAGAAGATCTCCTGGAACCAGGTCAACAAGTTCCCGCACCACTCGTTCTGGTGGGAGGGCATCGACGGCACCCGGATCTTCACGCACTTCCCTCCTGCCGACACCTACAACTCCGACCTGTCCGGCTCTAACATGGGCCACGCGGCCCGCAACTTCCAGGACAAGGGTCGCGCGGCCACGTCGCTGGTTCCCTTCGGATGGGGCGACGGCGGTGGCGGCCCGACCCGGGAGATGCTGGGCCAAGCGAGCCGCATCGCCGACCTCGAGGGCTCCCCGAAGGTCCGCATCGAGGCGCCGCGCGACTTCTTCGCCCGCGCGGAGGCCGAGCACGAGTCGCCCGGCGTCTGGGTCGGCGAGCTTTACCTTGAGTTGCACCGCGGCACGTTCACCTCGGTCGCCGAGGTCAAGTCGGGTAACCGGCGCAGCGAACACCTGCTTCGTGAGGCCGAGCTGTGGTGCGCCACGGCCGCGACCCGCGGGCTCATGGAATACCCGCTTGAGCGGTTCGGCGACCTCTGGCGCGAGGTCTGCCTCTACCAGTTCCACGACATCCTGCCCGGCACCTGCATCGCATGGGTCTACGACGAGGTGCTGGCGGGCCACGCCCGCGTCGCAGAGGAACTCGAGACGCTGATCGGCCAGGCCCAGCGGCTCCTCGCCGGTGAGGGTTCAGACGCCATCACGTTCAACGCCTCTCCCCTGGTCCGCGACGGAGTGCCCGCGCTGGCTGGCGGCCCCGCCACGGCCCCGAGCACCCGGATCGACACCGCCGCCGACGGCGCCATCACCCTCGACAACGGCCTGATCCGTTTGAAGGTCGACGCGGACGGCCTTGTCACCTCCCTCTTCGAGGAGGCGACCGGCCGCGAGGTGATCCCGACGGGGGTGCGCGGCAACCTGTTGCAGATCCACCCCGACTTCCCCAACATGTGGGACGCCTGGGACATCGACCCGTTCTCGTTCAACACCGCGACCGACATTCTCGGCGGAACCCCCGAACTGGTCGAGGGTGACGGCGAGGCAAGCGTCGTCGTCAACCGCCGGTTCGGCGACTCCAGCGCCACGCAGACGCTCACCGTCAAGGCCGACGACCCGCGGCTGCATGTGCGCGTGGATGTCGACTGGAAGGAGCGCGACACGCTGCTCAAGCTCGGCTGGCCCATTGACGTCCACACCGACCACGCCGCGTTCGAGATCGAGATGGGCCACCTGGTGCGCCCGACCCACACCAACACGTCGTGGGACGCGCACCGCTTCGAGGTCCACGCCCACCGGTGGCTGCACGTCGGCGAACCCGGCTTCGGCGTCGCCGTCGCCAACGCCCAGACCTACGGCTGGGACGTCACCCGCCAGGCCCGCGACGGCGGCGGGACCTACTCCCTGGTGCGCGCCTCGCTACTCAAGGGCGCCCGCTACCCGGACCCTCGAACCGACGTCGGCCAGCACTCCTTCTCGTTCACGATCCATCCGGGGGCAACGATCGAGGACGCGGTCGCCGACGGCTACGCCGCCAACCTCACGCCGCGCACCCTCACCGGCTCCCCGGTCGCCGCGCTGATCGACGTGGATGGGCCGATCGCCGTCGAAGGCGTCAAGCTGGCCGAGGACGGCTCAGGAGATGTCATCGTGCGCATCTACGAGCCGTATGGCAGGCGCGCCACCGCCACCCTGAAGGCCGGGTTCGAGGCGGTCTCCGCCGTCGAGACCGACCTCCTTGAGGACGAACTCGTGGTGGGCAACCCGCAGCAGCAGGTCGCACCGAGCGCAATCTCGACCCCACTGTCCGACGGTTCGGTCGGCGTTGCGCTGCGGCCGTTCCAGGTCGCCACGATCCGTTGGGCTCGCTGACATGCGTATCGGAGTCAACTACACGCCCAGAGTCGGCTGGTTCCACAGCTGGCTCGACCTGGATCTCGAGTCGGTCAAGGCAGACTTCGACCAGATCGCAGAGCTGGGCCTCGACCACGTCCGCGTGTTTCCCCTCTGGCCGCTCTTGCAGCCGAACCGCGGGTTGATCAGGCCGACAGCGGTCGCCGACCTGGTCGCCGTCGTCGATGCCGCAGCCGCAAGCGGGCTTCAGGTCAGCGTCGACGCCCTGAACGGGCACCTGTCCAGCTACGATTTCCTGCCGAGCTGGGTGGTCACCTGGCACCGTCAGAACCTGTTCACCGACGAGGTCGCGCTGGCCGGTGAGGCGGCGCTCGTGCGGGAACTGGGTAGGGCGCTGCAGGACCATCCTGCGGTGACCGGCATGACGCTCGGCAACGAGTTCGCCCAGTTTGCGGGCCCTGCGCCGGGGCACCGGCACCCGATGCTCTCGGAGGCCACCGCGGACGACGTCGACGCCTGGTTCGACACGCTGCTCGCACCGCTGGAGGAGGCCTGGCCCCTCGGACGCCACCATCACGGCTTCGACGACGACCTCTGGTTCGTCGACGAGCACCCGTTCACGCCGCGCCACGGCGTCACGAAGGGCGCCTCGACCACGGTGCACTCATGGGTGTTCTCGCAGGTCGGGCCGCGCTACGGTGAAGGCCACCCGGCCCTGACGTCGTTCCCGCGGTATCTGCTGGAGCTGGCCCGTGCCTGGAGCCCCGATCCTACGAGGCCGCTCTGGCTCCAGGAGGTCGGGGCACCGCGAACCCACGTCCCGGACGCCGACGCTGCCGACTTCGTCAACGCGACGATCGACGCCGTCGTCGACACCCCCGGCCTCGAGGCCACCACATGGTGGTGCAGCCACGACGTGAACCGTGCCCTCCTGGACTTCCCGGAACTGGAGTACTCGCTGGGGCTGTTCACCTCTGACGGCGTGGCCAAGCCGGAGGCCAGGTTGCTGGCTGAGCGGATGGCCGAGTTGCGTGCGGTGTCGATCCCGGCTGCCCAGGATGCGCCCGAGCGTCCTACGATGGAGTTCACCGCCGACTGGCATACCGGCGCCGGACGAGGGGTCACAAACCCGATGGGCGACTTCTTCGACGAATGGCAGTCCAGGTTCGCCCGCGGCGAGGTGTGCGGGATCTCCAGGAGGCAACCGGAGGCCTAACGACACTCCCGTCGAAACTGTGCGGCAGAACCGGTAGGTACTACGTCGACCGACGACGAAGTCAGTCGCCCCAATAGCACTCCATACCCGTGCAATTGGGCGCGGCGCCGCTAGGGTCGGGAGAAGGGAGGTCACGCATGAGCACCCACACGCCCGATATCCAGATCGGTCCGCCCGCGAGAACCGTCCGGCACCGCAGCCGCCACCGGGTCCCGTCCTGGGCGCTGAAGGCGACGATGGCCGTCAGCGGCGCGCTCTGGGTAGGCTTCGTCGCCATCCATCTCTTCGGCAACCTCAAAGTCTTCCAAGGTGCCGCCGCCTTCAACGGCTACGCGGCCTGGCTCCGCGAGGCCTTCTATCCGATGCTGCCGAAGGAGTTCCTGCTCTGGGGGCTGCGGATCGCCCTGATCGTCGCGCTGGCCGCGCACGTCTTGTCCGCAGCCGTCATCTGGTGGCGCGCCCGCCTGGCCAGGGGCCCGCACCGGGCCAGGATCAATGGGGCGCGCTCCTGGGGCTCCTGGTTGATGCCGGTCACCGGTGTCGTCCTGCTCGGCTTCCTCATCGTGCACCTGCTCGACCTGACGCTCGGCCTCGCCCCGACGGCGACCCAGGCGTTCGCGCATCCTGCCGACGGCGAAGCGTTCGCCTACGAAAACCTGGTGGCCTCCTTCCACCGGCCACTGATGGCGTGGTTCTACATCGCGACGATGGTGCTTCTTGCCGCCCACACCGCTAAGGGGGTCACGACCATGGCCGCCGACCTCGGGGTGATGGGCCACCGGCTCCGGGCGACCTTCACCGTCGTGGGCGGCCTGCTCGCCGTCGCGATCATGGTCGGCAACGCGGCCATCCCACTACTCGTCCAGGTCGGAGTGATCTCATGAAGTGGCCGCGTCGAAACACTCCCCCGGTCGGCGCGCCCGAGGTCGAGCCGAAGTGGCGGGCACCGCGCGTCACCGTCAGGGGCGCCCACACCGGCCGCACCCTCGACGGGGCGGTCCCGGATGGCGACCCCTCCACCGCCTGGGACCGGCGACGCTCTGAATACAAGCTGGTTAGCCCGCTGAACGCGAAACGGTTCACCGTCGTCGTCGTGGGCACCGGGCTGGCGGGCGCAGGCGCGGCCGCCGCCCTCGGCGAGCTCGGCTTCAAGGTGCACGCCTTCACGTATCACGACTCGCCAAGGCGGGCCCACTCGGTCGCCGCGCAGGGTGGCATCAACGCGGCCCGCGCCAGGAAGGTCGACGGCGACTCGCAGCGTCGGTTCGTGGTCGACACCGTCAAGGGCGGCGACTTCCGGGCCCGCGAATCTGAGGCGTACCGGCTGGCGCAGGAGTCGGTGCGGGTGATCGACCACATGTCGGCCATCGGTGCACCGTTCGCGCGTGAATACGGCGGCATGCTCGCCACCCGTTCCTTCGGGGGTGTGCAGGTGTCGCGCACCTATTACACGCGCGGGCAGACGGGCCAGCAGCTCCAGATCGCCGGCGCGCAGGCGTTGCAGCGGCAGGTCAAACTGGGCACGGTCGACCTGCATGACCGCGCCGAGATGCTTGACCTGATCATGGATGACGGCGTCTGCCGCGGCGTCGTGGTGCGCGATCTGGTCTCCGGCCAGGTGTGGGCGCAGCCTGCCCACGCCGTGATCCTGGCCACCGGTGGCTACGGCTCGGTGTACTTCCACTCGACGCTGGCGGTCAACTCGAACGCGACCGCGGTGTGGCGCGCCGCGAGGCAGGGAGCGTTCCTCTCGCATGCCTCGTTCGTGCAGTTCCACCCGACGGCGCTGCCGATCTCGACGCACTGGCAGTCGAAGAACATCCTGATGTCGGAGTCGCTGCGCAACGACGGCCGGATCTGGGTTCCCAAGAAGCCGGGCGACGACCGCGCCCCCGGCGACATCCCCGAGGCGGAGCGCGACTACTACCTTGAACGCAAGTATCCGTCGTTCGGGAACCTCTCGCCGCGCGACATCTCTTCGCGGGCCGCGAAGGAACAGATCGACTCGGGCCACGGCGTCGGGCCGCTGGCCAACTCCGTCTATCTCGACTTCTCGGACGCGCTCGCGGCGCACGGCCGCGAGACGATCGCGGCCCGTTACGGCAACCTGTTCGACATGTACGCCCACGCCACCGGCGAGGACCCCTACACGGTGCCGATGCGCATCGCGCCCGGCGCACACTTCACGATGGGCGGGTTGTGGTCCGACTACGACCAGATGACGTCGATCCCCGGCCTGTTCGTGGGCGGTGAGGCGAGTTGGGCCTACCACGGAGCGAACCGGCTGGGCGCAAACTCGCTGCTGTCGGCCTGCGTCGACGGCTGGTTCACCCTGCCGTTCTCGGTGCCCAACTACCTCGCAGGCCACCTCGGGGAGCGGCTTCCGGGGGCCGGCGACGCTTGCGTGCGCGACGCCGTCGCGCGGGTCACGACGCGAACCTCGGCACTGTTGGCCGTCAAGGGCAAGTTGGCGTCGTCGCACTTCCACCGCGAACTCGGCGAGATCATGTATCGCGGGGTCGGCGTCGAACGCACCGCCGAGGGCCTTGCCGCGGCGATCGACGACATCCACGACCTCAGGCACCGGTTCTGGCGTGAGGTGCGGGTGCCCGGCGAGGGACGGCAGCTGAACCAGGCGCTGGAGAAGGCGGGCCGGGTCGCCGACTTCCTCGAATTGGCCGAGCTGATGGCGGTCGACGCCCTCGACCGTCAGGAGAGTTGCGGCGCGCACTTCCGCAGCGAGTTCCAGGACGGCGGCGAGGCACGTCGCGACGACCAGCGCTGGGCCTTCGCTTCGGCTTGGGAGACCCGCGGCGCGTCCGGTGCCACGCACGACCTGCAGTTCACGCGGCACGCCGAACCGCTGGCGTTCGCCTCCGTCCCCCTGGCCACGAGGAGTTACAGGTGAAGCTCGACATTGAGGTTTGGCGGCAGGCATCCCCCGGGGCCAAGGGCCGGTTCGAGCGGCACAGCATCGACGGCGTCGAACCACACCTTTCGATCCTCGAGCTTCTCGACGCTCTCAACGAGCAGTTGATCGACTCGGGTCATGAACCGGTCGCGTTCGAATCCGACTGCCGCGAGGGGATCTGCGGGGCCTGCGGCGTCACCGTCGACGGCGCCGTCCACGGGCCCGAGAACAACGTGCCGAGCTGTCACCAACGGCTGGTGCACTACCGCGACGGCGCCACGATCCGGATCGAGCCGCTGCGCTCGGCATCTTTCCCGGTGTTGCGTGACCTCATCGTCGACCGTGGCGGCCTCGACGACATCATCCGGGCGGGTGGCACGGTCGCCGTCGATGCGGGCACAGCCCCGGACGCCGACGCCTTGCCGATTCCTGAGTCGACGGCCGAAACGGCCCTCGATTTCGCTGCCTGCATCGGCTGCGGGGCGTGCGTGGCGGCGTGTCCGAACGGGTCGGCGCACCTGTTCACCGGGGCGAAGCTGACGCATCTGGCGCTGCTGCCGATCCCGGCGTTGGAGCGGACGCGCCGGGCACGGAGCATGGTCGCGGAGGCGGATGGGTTGTTCGGCCCGTGTTCGCTGTATGGGGAGTGCGAACAGGCGTGCCCCGCGGGGATCCCGTTGACGGCCATAGCCGCCGTCAACCATGAAAGGCTCTTGGGAGGGCTTCGGAGAAGGCTCAACCGACGCGCTGGTTGAGCCAGGGGCGCCCACAGGTCGGTCGACAACACCCACCTACGCTTAACATCGCGATGTTGGTTCGTCCATGAACAAACATCACGATGTTAAGGCCAAAAGACCCGACTACAAGTCCCCGGGCAAGGTCGCCATGGTTTCGTCACGCCTCGCTCGTCCCTCACGAGGCGGCTCAACCACCGCATCTCGGCGTTTTGCTGGACCACCACTTTCATGAAACAAATCCTCAGTAGTGTCCCGAACAGAAATCTGCGAACGCCTACTGAAAGGCAACCCGATGGACACCATCACCGACTTCCTCAATTGGCTCAGCGGCATCGTCTGGGGTCCGTTCCTCCTGATCCCTCTGCTGCTGGGCACCGGCCTGTACCTGACCATCAGGCTGGGTGGCATCCAGTTCATCCGCCTGGGCGCATCGTTGCGGCTTGGTCTGCTGAAGCGAAAGGACCCTGGGTCCGAGGGAGACATCTCCCAGTTCCAGGCCCTGACGACGGCATTGGCCGCCACCGTCGGCACCGGCAATATCGTCGGCGTGGCCACGGCCATCGCGATCGGCGGCCCGGGCGCCCTGTTCTGGATGTGGGTCACCGGCCTGCTCGGGATGGCGTCCAAATACTCGGAGGCCTTCCTCGGCGTGCGGTTCCGCACCACGGACTCGGCAGGTGAACGCAACGGCGGCCCGCAGCAGTATCTGGAGAAGGGCATCAAGGGCCCGGTCGGCAAGATCCTCGGCTGGTCGTTCACGGTCTTCGCGGTGATCGCCTCGTTCGGTATCGGGAACCTCACGCAGGCCAACTCCATCGCAGCCAACATGGACCGAAGCTTCGGCCTGCCGACGTGGATGAGCGGTGTTCTGATGCTGGCGATCGCGATGCTGGTACTGGTCGGCGGCATCAAGTCGATCGGCAAGGTGACCGCAGGATTCGTGCCAATCATGATCGTGTTCTACGTCATCGGCGCGCTCGTGATCCTGTTCATCAACATTCAGGACCTTCCCGCCGCCCTCGCACTGATCTTCACCGACGCGTTCACCGGATCTGCCGCCGTCGGCGGTTTCCTCGGTTCGTCGCTGATCATCGCCATCCAATACGGTGTCGCGCGCGGCATCTTCTCCAACGAATCCGGCATGGGATCGGCCGCGATCGCCGCGGCGGCGGCACAGACCAGCCACCCGGTTCGCCAAGGCCTGGTTTCAATGACCCAGACGTTCATCGACACGATCATCGTGGTGTCCATGACCGGCCTGGTGATCGTCACCACCGGCACCTACCACCAGGTCGACGAGGCCGGCGAGCAGATCTCCGCTTCCCTGATGACCGGCGAGGCTTTCACGCACGGGCTGCCCGGCGAATGGGGCCACTGGATCGTCACCATTGCGCTGGTGATGTTAGCCTTCTCCACGATCCTCGGCTGGGCCTACTACGGCGAACGAAACATCGAGAGGCTCTTCGGCCGCCGTGCAGTGATGCCCTTCCGCGTCTTCTTCTCGTTGATCACCTACGTCGGCGCCACCACGACCCTCGAGGCCGTCTGGGCGTTCTCCGACGTGGCCAACGGCCTGATGGCGCTGCCCAACCTGCTCGGCCTGATCATCTTGTCCGGCCTGATCGTGCGTGAGACCAGGGCTTATCTGAAGCATGACCCGAAACTCGAGGCGACCACTGCAGAGATCGAGCAGTTCATGGTCGGTGAGCCCGGCTGGGCCGAGTGGAAGGCCCTCGAAGGCCAGCCTGTGAGCGAAGCTGGGGAGACGGTGCCCCCTACGCCGACATCGTAGTGGGTTGGCGCCCGTCAAGGATCGGCGGGCGCCGAAGGCGGCTCCGGCAGCAGGGACCCGGACCGGTTCTCCTCCCCCCAGAGTATGAACGGTCCGAGCCCTGCCGACCCCCCGCGGAAGGCGCGGGCCGGGCTGAACCGGTTGTCCCACATCCCCCCGAACGTGTAATGGACAACTGCGGTGCAGCGTAACTGAAACATAGCCCGTGGTGGGGTCATTCGCCAGACCTTTCGGAGACGTCAGACAAGTTGTCTCGAAGACGGTCCAATTCGGTGATCATCCGGGCCGCAGCCGAGGGCTCGGCCCCATGGGCGGCCGGGGTCGTCGGGGTGGCACGGCACGGCGCCTGAAGCCCGGCCCTCTTCCAGGCGGTAGGCTCCCGGCATGGGCGGCGAGTTGGAGCGAAGCGAATCGGGACGCCACATCGTGGCCAGACGTTGGGGCACGGTTGTCCGAAGCAATGACACCGGTCGGCCCGTCGCGGTCTACCGAGCCGACAGCCCATGGGGCTCGCTAGCCGCCCTCACCGCCGCCCGGGGGAACTCGATGCCGCGATCTCCACCGCTGAGCTTGCCGATGCCCCTCGATCGCTCGCCGCGCTGCGGGCCGCGACGCAGGCCCTTGATGACGAGATCGAAGTGGTGCGGGGAGTCACGCAGGAACAGCTGCGGGCAAACGGCGGATCGGCGTGACCCCGTCGCCTTTCGGCGCCTCGGACGGCGGGTCAGACTGCAAGGTCGAGCGGCAGGTCTGCAATGTCGCGCAGCCGCTTGCCGTCGACCAGATGCCCAAGCATCGAGATTCCCTCATCGTTGCCTGTCGCCTCGACGCCATCTATGAGTTCGGGAAGGGCAAAGTGGTAGATGACGTCCAGATCACCTGTTCCGAGCGCCAACGACGCCAGCCGGGATGGCGACGGTTCACCGGTGACGACGGCGATGTGAGGGGTACGACCCTTCCGGTTGCGGATCAGGTTGAGCGCCTCTGACCGGGCGTTTTGTGCCCGGTCGGAGCGCAGAGTCCATTTGCAGCTCACCACCGCATGGACGATCGCCCTGTCCTGGTTCGCCCTCCTGATCACCGCATGACGGGCGCTGAAGCGGTCAACAAGTTCGAGTTGACGGTTGATGACTTCGTCTGTCTCCGGCTCACGTGTGATGAGCACGTCCGGGGAGATCTCGTAGGAATTGCCCAGAACCGAGATGAGGGTCGGAGATTTTTCGATTGCGCGTGCCAACTCATCGAGATGCGAATAGGGCTCGTATCTGGCTAGGTGGTACTCACCTCTCTGGCCTCCGACGTTCTCCACATGCCACTTTCCGGGGCGAAGGCTCTGCATCAGGGGAAAAGTCTGCTCAAGGAAGCTCTGCACCGCCACCTCGAACTGACGGCCTGCCTGTTGTCCCGGCAGCTTCTTGGGACCCTGCCGCGCGCCCAGACCCCTGGCGATGAAAGCGGCGATCTCCCTGGAAGTCCGTTGGGAACCGTCTGCGTTGGATGCGATCCCCGCCTCGTCGAGCATCAGCGTGCGGTCCTCGACGAGTTGCCGGTGAAAGCCCCTGCGCGCCTCAGTCAATAGCGCGCTCATCAGGCGACCGCGTGCAACCGTTGCGCGGTGATCGCCTTAGCTATCTGTCTGCCCACCGCCTTGGCCACGGGTGGCGGAAACGCGTTGCCAACCTGCCGGTAGGAGTTCGTCTTGCGACCGGCAAACTCCCACTCATCCGGGAAGCCCTGGACGCGTGCCGCCATGCGCACTGTCAGTCTCGGCATCCCGACGAAACCAGGCTCCGGAGCCTCTTCCGCGATGGTCCTACCCTCGACTCCGAGCGCGGCCCATGCGCGCCTGGCCCTGGTCGGGCCAAGATCCGGTCCACCATGCTTCTTCGACCCCCCGACGAGTGTGGGCGCGATGGCGTTGGCCCCCTCCGCCCAGGCTGCGGCCTGTTCCCAACCGCGCTCCCCCATGAGGTCAAGCAGCAATTGCCCGACCGTCGGTGGCAGATCCAACTGCTCCGAAGGCCAGACAAAGCCGTCGGCCAAGTCGTTCTTGATCGCTACGAAGACCACCCTCGGCCGCAACTGGGAGACGCCGAACCCAGACGCGTTGAGCAGTTTCCAACCTGGGCGGTAGCCCAGCTTCACAAGTTGTTGCTCGACTTTGTTGCGGTAGTCGTCGAACACCGCGTCGAGCAGGCCGCGGACGTTCTCGAGCATGACGGCCTTCGGTCGGATCTCGTCGACCAACCGGATAGCGGTGGGGAACAGGTCGCGCTCGTCCCCTTCACCCAGTTGCTTACCGGCCTTGCTGAACGGCGGGCACGGCACCCCGCCAGCCAACAGGTCCACACCCGCGTAGTCCTTGCCTGACCAGTCGAGGAGATTCGCCTCCGTCACATTCCAGGACTCACCGCGATTGATGCGGAGCGTGCGGCAAGCCCACGGATCCAGCTCTACGGTCGCCAGATGGTCGAAACCGGCGCCTTCAAGGCCCAAGGCCTGGCCCCCGGCTCCAGTGCAGATTTCCACCGAGGTGAGGGACATCGCGGGTCCTCCTAGCTGCCTTCGTGACTGAGACGACAGCCTACCGGGCACCAGTGACATCTCTGCCCTCGATCATCCTCCTGCCAACGACCACCTCCGGCGGCTAGGCTCCGCGCATGCACCGTGACGTTGGCACCTACCGCGCCGAGACAGACAGTCAAGCATGACGATCCACAGCTCGCATCCATTCCTCCCGCCCCCAGAGGACCGCGACCCGGTCCGCCGGCTAAGGGGGCGGCTGCCCGCGCCGGTGAGCGTATGGACCAGCTCGAACGGCCCTATCCGCGGCGGCTGGACCATCTCCTCCATGCTGGTGGCCGACGGCGACCCCGGGGAACTGGTAGCGCTCGTCAACGAGGACGCCGACTGGTGGGACCTGTTCCGAAAGACGAGGCTGGCTTGCGTCAACGTGCTCGCTTCGAGGCAGAGTCGGGTGTCTGAGGTGTTTGCCCGCGTGGCGCCGTCGCCGGGTGGCCCGTTCCGGACCGGCGAGTGGGTCGACTCTGCGTACGGCCCTCGGCTGGCTGACGCCGCCGCCTGGGTGGGGGTCCGCCTCGTCGACGCCGACCCGGAGCATTCGGGGTGGGGGCTGCTGGTCCGCGCACGGATCGAATCGGTGGATCTCGCTGAGGGCAGGATCGCGCTGCAACATCTGGGCGGCCACTACTCCTGAGACAATCGGCCATGGACCACGAAGCACTCGATTTAGCGGCGGCCACGCACAACTTCAGTGGTGTCGTCACCGTCGATGTCGGCGACCGCCGCGCGCTCGAGCGCTGCTACGGTTCGGCGCACCGCGCCCTCGGGGTGCCGAACACCTCGACCACCCGGTTCGCAATGGCCAGCGGCAGCAAGACGTTCACCGCGTGCGCGGTCATGCGGCTGGTGGAACGGGGCCCGCTGGCGCTCGACGAACCGGCCCGGCGCTACCTGCAGGGCGACCTTCCACTGATCGACGACGCCGTCACAATCGAGCAATTGCTCGGCCACACCTCCGGGATCGGCGACTACCTCGACGAGAACGGCGACTGGGAGGTGGACGACTACGTACTCCCGGTGCCGGTACACACCCTCACAACCGCCGAATCGTTCCTCGCCGTCGTCGACGGCTTCCCTCAGCAGGCTCCACCCGGGGCGCGCTTCGTCTATTGCAACGGCGGCTACATCGTGTTGGCCATCATCCTTGAGCGGGTGACGGGCAAGGCATTCCAACAGGTCGTGGCGGACGAGGTGCTCGCCCCCGCCGGGCTCACACGCACCGGCTACCTCCGATCAGACGAACTTCCTGGAGATGCCGCGGTCGGCTATATCTACACAGAAGGCGACCGGAGCAACGTCTTTCACCTGCCCGTGCTCGGCAACGGGGACGGCGGCGCCTACACGACCGCGTCCGACCTCCACCTGTTCTGGAGGGCGCTGTGCCGAGGCGACATCGTCTCCAGCGGGACGCTCGCCGAGATGACCCGGCCCCGCGTGGACGTACCAGAGGAGGGGTTGCGCTACGGCCTCGGCATGTGGCTCCACCCGTCAGATCCCGCGGTCGTGATGGAGGGCTATGACGCGGGCGTGTCGTTCCGCTCCACCCACGACCCGGCCGCTGCGACCACCGTCAGCGTGCTGGGCAACACCTCGGAAGGCGCCTGGCCGGTGATCGCGCACCTGGAGGAACTGTGGCCGGAGCTCGTCCCAGGCTGAGCGGCGTGGAGGGGCCCGCGTGCCTCCCCGGCCGTGCGGTTTCCTATGATCATTGCCCGTGAGCACAGTCGAAGCCCCAGCACGCATCGTCGATCCGGTCGACGCCGTACCTCCAGTACCCAAGCTGGCGGTGTTGGGTGTCCAGCACGTCCTGGCCTTCTACGCGGGTGCCGTGATCGTCCCGTTGGTCATCGCGCAGGGCCTCGGGCTGTCCCCCGAGGACACCATCCACCTGATCAACGCGGACCTCTTCACCTGCGGCATCGCGTCCATCATCCAGTCGGCCGGCCTCGGCCGACACATCGGCGTCCGGCTCCCGCTGCTCCAGGGCGTGACGTTCACCGCCGTCTCGCCGATCATCGCGATCGGTCTGGCATACGGCGGAGGCACCGACGGCCTCGCCCAGGTCTACGGCTCGATCATCATCGCCGGACTCGTCACATTCTTCGGGGCCCCCTACTTTGCGAAACTGCTTCGCTTCTTCCCACCGGTTGTGACGGGCACCCTCCTGACGATCATGGGCACCACCCTGATCGGGGTGGCGGCTGGCGACGTTGTGAGTTGGGGCCAGGCCGACGAAGCCATGATGGGCCCCGGGTTGCTCTACGCATTCGGGACGCTCGCCGTCATCGTCGCCGTGCAGCGGATCTTCAAGGGCTTCATGGCCACCATCTCCGTCCTGATCGGCCTCGTCCTGGGCACCGCTGTCGCTGCACTGCTCGGCCACACAGACTTCTCAGGGGTAGCCTCGGCCGCCCCGATCGGGCTCACGACCCCCTTCTTCTTCGGCTGGCCAGCGTTCTCGCTGGCCGGGGCCGTGTCGATGATCATCGTCATGGCGATCACCGCCGTGGAGACGACCGGGGACGTCTTCGCTACCGGCGAGGTGGTCGGCAAGCGGATCACCCCACGCCACATCTCCAACGCGCTACGTGCTGACGGCCTGTCGACCGCGCTCGGTGGCGTGCTGAACTCGTTCCCTTACACCTGTTTCGCCCAGAATGTCGGCCTGGTGCGGCTGACCCGTGTCAAGTCGCGCTGGGTGGTCACGGCGGCGGGCGCCATCATGATCGTGCTCGGCCTGATCCCAAAGGCGGGCGCCATCGTCGCCGCCATCCCCGCGCCCGTCCTGGGTGGCGCTTCGCTGGCGATGTTCGCCAACGTCGCGGTCGTCGGAATCCAGACGCTCGGGAAAGCCGACCTGCACGACAACCGCAACGCGGTGATCGTCTCCACTTCCATCGGCCTTGCGATGCTTGTCACCCTCCAGCCCGGGATCGCCGACGCCGTGCCGTCATGGCTGTCGATCATCTTCGGCTCAGGCGTCACCCTCGGCGCGATCGTCGCGATCCTGCTGAACCTGGTCTTCTTCCACCTCGGCAGGAAGACCGGCCCGGATGTCGCCCTGTCCGGGGGCCGACCGGTGCGTCTCGATGAGGTGAACAAGATGACGCGGGAAGAGTTCTGCGAGACCTTCGGCTCACTCTTCCCGGTCACCTGGCCGGTGGATCGGGCCTGGGAACAGCGGCCGTTTGAAGATACCCAGGCCTTGCGTGCCGCGTTCCAGAGCGCGGTCCTTTCGGCTGATGAGGACGAGAAACGAGCCTTGGTGGGCAGCTACCATGACATCGCCGAGCTGCTCCTGACCGATCCGGAGAGCGCGCCGGACGACGTCATCGCGCTCCAGGAAACCGGGTCGCTGGCCGTCGACCGCCTGGATGACCGGGACCGCTCGGAGATCGCCGCCGTCAGCGAGGCGTACCGGGCGCGGCACTCCATGAGGTGGGTGGTGTGTCTGGCGAATCTCGCGGACCGTGGTCAGTTGGTCGAAGAGGGGTGGCGCCGGGTGGCCAACTCGTCGGAGCGGGAGTTGGTGACGGCCATCGGCGAGGTGGGCGACATCGCCGACGCCCGGTTCGACGCGCTCGTCGCGGACGCGAACCCGATCCGCTCGGCCTGGATCCGGAAGTTCGAGCAACTGGCCTAGTCAGGCACGATTCCGGGCCGCCCCCTTCACCGCGCCTCGGGCTCGGGTGGCACCGCGGCAGTGCGGTAGTACTCCAGGAACTCGGCGTACTCACGGTTGACCTCGCGAGCCCGCTCTGTCTTGCTGATCTGGTTCGAGGCGGTCGAGGCGTTATCAGGCACGATCATCTGGCTGGCCTCGCCGAAGTACTCGAACGCCCGCCGATGCCTGTCGCACCAGGCCGACTGCCGCTCATCGAGGTAGCCGTAGGCGAACACCATCCCCGAGAACGGCTACGAGGCCACGAACACCGAAACCGGCGTGGACTTACGCGTGACCCGGCCGACCAGACCCATCCTGGTGCCCGCCCAATCGACCTGCATCGTATGCCCCGGCACGTGACTGATCGGCATCGTCAGATCGTTCGCCCGCACATGAGAGGTCACGATCTGACAGAACCGCTCATACCCGTAATGACGTACCCCGGCCGGTGCCTCGGACTGCAGATAGCGCGCCCACAGCACCTTCAACGGCGGCTTCCTGCGGCCGAGCCTGGCAGCGGTCACCCCCTAACAGTGCTACCGGATACCCACACCCCTGCTACCACTTCGTTACACAAGCGCTGCCCAAAGCGCCGACTCAACAGACTCCGACCTGGCGGGCGACGCCTACCCGCTGGGGGCCCGAGGTGGGTGGAGCCGCCACCGCCGTATGGCACGACGTTTTCTGCCGTCCTATAGTCCGCAGTACTGGATGACGTGACTGGCATGTTGGTGTCTCCGAGGATGGCCGCAAGGCTGCCGCAGCGCCACCAAGATGCGCTGGCCGGAGCGATCTTCATATCCGACGCGGCGGGGACCTCAAGATGATCCTTGGCAACACCGCCGTGGTCGAAGAGCGCACCCCTCGATCTGACTCACCTGAGCAAAGACCGCATCGGTGAATGCGAAGTTGTAACCCGGATGCTCCCCAACGACCGCAGGACGTCAGCGGCGACGATAAGTGCGGATTAGGAGGGCGGCCGGTTCTTCGGGTCGATCGCCTCAGCGATGAGGACCGTCCTGATGAAGCCAATAGCTCTCAGCGTGGCAAGGGTGGAGACTCCGACAGCCCCGAGGGCAATCACCCATGCGTAAGTCTCGCTCGCTGCGGCGACCGGGATGGCGATCAGCGCCGCGAGTGCGCAAAGTAGAACCACGGTGACAACCCATGACCAGATGCCGCGTAGTTCTCGTCCGAAGTGGGCGCGCATCCTGACCGTTGCAGGTGCCTGCGACTGATAGACCATGCCACAGGCGAACGTGACCAGTGCGGCCATGATAGAGATCACCGCCGACCCCGCGCTTGCGAACTCACTCGCCTTCGCGAGAACAGCGCCCGGGAGGAAGAACGCGATCGCACCCAGAACTCCACCCAGGAGGTCTGTTGCCACGTTTCGACCCCACAAGCGTTTCACGTGGTTCACCCCCCTCGTTGTCTAGGACTCAGCAGCGATTACGGCCTCTTGGATCTGATCATGCATCTTGCCACCGACAGTTTCGAATGCCTCCACCAGCAATCCTAGATCCACACCCCCACCCAGTAGTGGCAGGTCGAAGGACACCGCAACGTTGTGCTCCATGAGGTCGAGCATCTCCTGCTCCTCGGTTGTGACCTGGAGCTTTGTGGCCGTTGCGCTCAGTTCTTCGGGCTTGATGAGGTTGCGCAGGTTGCGCATGTTTACGCGACGTTTGGAGGGGTTTCTTACTCGAATGACGCGCAAACGGAGCCGTCCCCGCACCAAGGAAAGGCCCGATGACGGAGAAGACGCAGAACCCAGGCGTGTGGACCGCGGATCTGGCCGAGGCGTTCAAGCCGGCGATCTACAACGTGATGATTGTGGCCGAGAAGTTCCAAACCGGCTTCGACCAGCCACGCCTGGTGGCGATGTACGTCGACAAGAAGCTCGGCGGCGTGCAGGCTGTGCAGACCCTGTCCCGCCTGAACCGCACCTACCCGGGCAAGGACAAGACGTTCGTGCTCGACTTCGTCAACGAACCCGAGGCGATCCTTGAGGTGTTCCTGCCGTACTACCGCAAGGCCACACTCACCGCGACCACGGACCCCAACCTCGTCTACGACCTCAAGACCAAGCTCGACTCGGCCGGCATCTACGACTGGTCCGAGGTCGAGCAAGCATTCGCCGCTGCCCTCGCGGGCGGGGTCGAGGCCAACAGCGCACTCCACGCCGCCACAGAGCCCGCCGTCAAGCGGTTCACCAAACGCTGGCAAGAGGCATTCATCCACGACGACCGGACAGTGATGGACGAGCTGAAGCTGTTCAAGTCCGACGCCGGCGGCTTCGTGAAGTTCTACGACTTCATCTCCCAGGCCCGCAACCTCGAGGACACCGAGCTACCCAGGCTGCACTTCTTCCTCCGCCGGACCCTGCCCAGACTGTCGACCGCGACCATCGAGGAACCGGTCGACATCTCCCAGGTCAAACTGACCGGCTACACCATCGCCAAGGGCGACTCCGTCAAGCTCACCCTCACTGAGGGGCCGGGCCTGGACCCGATCACCGCCATCGGCTCCGGCACCATCCACGAGAAGCACCGTAGCGCCCTCGAGGAGATCATCGCCAAGCTCAACGAACGCTTCGGCGACAAGTACGGGCCCGGCGTCGTCGCCGGCACCATGTCCAACATCGTCGTCCACCTCGCGCACGACGAGACCCTCGCCAACCAGGCTCGCGTCAACACCGCGCAGCAGTTCAGCGAATCGCCGGCCCTGCCCACGGCTTTCATCGACGCCGTGATGGGCGTCCGCGACCAGACTCCCCAGCTCGTTTACGACCTCTTCAACGACCCCGATCTGTACCAGGAACTGTCGAAGGCATTGCCGGCCATGTTGTACGAGCACCTGCACACCGCCACGTAGGCCAGGTAAGCGCACCTCCCTCGGACGACTGATCCTCATCAGGCTGACTGATGCAGGTCCTCGGATGCGCGTGCTGTTGCGAGGATCGACCTAGCCGTCGAGCCGCCTGCTCGCCCTTCCGTCGGTGACCTCCTCCAAGCGGACGACGGAGCATCCGGGTTCCGTAGCCGCAGACGCAGCGAACCACGGCTTCACCTGGCACGGCTGCCTAGCTCCGCCTCGTCTCGTCCCCCCTGACCTTGAAGTCCCACACACCTCCTGCACTCTCGGATCGCGCTGTGGCCAAGGCCGGTTCGGGTTCTAGGGGGTATGACGGCGTCCCTGCATAAGCTGACCGCCGGGTCGGGCTATGACTACCTGACTCGGCAGGTCGCCGCCATGGACTCCACCGAGAAGGGCCACGCGTCGCTGACGTCGTACTACACCGAGAAGGGTGAGGTTCCCGGCCGCTGGGTCGGCAACGGCCTCCAAGCGCTGGAGGTGGAGCCGGGGTCGGCAGTGTCGGCTGAGCAGATGCAGTCGCTGTTCGGGGCAGGGTTCCACCCGGACATGGCCGCTCGTCTGGCTGCCTTGCCGGTCGGCGCGACGCGCGAGCAGGTCCGTGCCGCGGCCCGACTGGGGTCACCGTTTCGGGTCCATGCCGCGGCCAGCGCGTTTCAGCAGGAGGTCGCGACGAGGTGCTCGGTGTGGGCGGTCGAGCACGGTCTCGCAGCGGATGAGTCGGTGCCGTTGGAGGTCCGCGCGCGGGTCCGTAACGAGGTCGCGACGGAGGGTTTCGCGGCGCGGATGGGTCGGCCGCCGAGCGGGTTGGAGCTGTCGTCGGAGGTGGCCCGCCTGTCGCGGAACGCGACGACGGCTTGCGCGGGGTTCGATGTGACGTTCACGCCGGTGAAGTCGGTCTCGGCGTTGTGGGCGGTCGCCCCAACGCCGATCGCCGCGCAGATTGAGGAGGC
Organism: Tessaracoccus bendigoensis DSM 12906; assembly: GCF_900141915.1. Taxonomy (GTDB): domain Bacteria; phylum Actinomycetota; class Actinomycetes; order Propionibacteriales; family Propionibacteriaceae; genus Arachnia; species Arachnia bendigoensis. The sequence continues at coordinate 91,104 of NZ_FQZG01000006.1, forward strand.
TCACAACGCGGCCATCGCTGACGCTCTGGCCTATCTGGAGGAGCGGGTCCTGTTCTCGCGCAGGGGTGCGGGCGGGGTGCGGCAGGTGGAGGTCACCGGCCTGATCGCCGCGGCGTTCACGCATCGCGATTCGCGGGCGGGGGATCCGAATCTTCACACCCATGTGGCGATCGCGAACAAGGTTCAGACGCTCGACGGCGCCTGGTTGGCGATCGACGGCCGACCGTTGTTCGCCGGGTTGGTGAGCATCTCGGAGGTCTACAACACCCAGCTGGAGGCCCACCTCGCCGCCCGCCTGGGTGTGCGGTTCGCCGCCGAGACTGCGCGCGATCCGGCGAAGCGACCGGTGCGCGAGATCGTCGGGGTCCCCGCCCAGTTGAGGGAGGCATGGTCCAGCCGCAGGGCCGCGATCGTGGCCCGCCAGGCTGAGCTCGCCGTCAACTTCCAGCACGCGCATGGCCGTCCGCCAACACCGGCCGAAGCGATCGCCCTGGCGCAACAGGCCACCTTGGAGACCCGCCAGGCGAAGCACGAACCCCGCACCCTCGACGAGCAGCGCAGCGCCTGGGCCGCGCAAGCAGCGGCGGTCCTCGGCGGCGACGGGGTGGCCCGGATGCTGGCTGACGTGACCGCCGCGGGCCGCGTGACCAGGCCAGCACCGACGGCAGAGTGGATCGACGAAGTGGCCGACGAAATCGTGACCCGGATGGGCCTGTCGCGGGCATCGTGGACAGTGTGGCACCTCCAGGCCGAAGCCTCCCGCCGAGCCCGGGAACGCGCCACCACACCCCAGCACGCGACCCAACTCACCGCCGATTTAGTGGCGGCGGCGACCGGCCGCTGTATCGCGTTGGAGGGATGGATCGACCCGATCAGCGACCCCCAAGTGCTGCGCCGCAGGGATGGGGAATCGGTGTACACCACGGTCGGGAGCCGCCGGTTCACCTCCACCGCCGTGATCGAAGCCGAACAGCACATCACCCACGCAGCGACCCTCCTCGACGGCCGACAAGCCAGCGAAGCCGACGTGTCACTCGCCCTCCTGGAGGCGACCGCCAACGGCATCAACCTGACCCCGGGCCAGGTCGCGTTGGTGCGTCAGATGGCCACCAGCGGCCGCCGGGTCCAGCTCGCCCTCGCCGCCGCCGGCTCCGGTAAAACCACCGCCCTGGCAACGCTCGGGCACGCGTGGGAGGAGATTGGTGGCAGGGTGGTCGGGCTCGCTCCCTCGGCGGTCGCCGCGCGCCTGCTGGCCGATCACGTCGGCCACGCCACCACCCTGGCGAAGGTCGACTGGGACCTCCACCACCACCGACGCGCAGCCGAGACTCTGATCGGCCCGGACACGCTGCTGATCGTCGACGAGGCGGGCATGGCCGACACACCGACGTTGGCCGCCGTGATCGGATTCGCCATCCAACGGGGCGCATCGGTGCGGCTGATCGGGGACGATCAGCAGCTCGCCGCCGTCGGCGCCGGCGGGGTGCTGCGCGACCTCGCCCACACCCACCCCGCCGTCCACTTGACCGAAGTGTTGCGGTTCAACGACCCAGCCGAAGCCGCCGCATCGTTGGCGCTACGCGACGGCCGACCCGAGGCGCTGGGCTTCTACCTCGACCAGCAACGCATCCACGCCGGCTCGGACGAAACCGTCCTCCGCGACGCCCTCAACGCCTGGCTTACCGACAAGGCAGCCGGGCTCGACACGGTGATGCTGGCCGGCACCCGCGACCAGGTCACCCAACTCAACCAGTGGGCCCGCGACCACCGCCTGAGCGCCACCCACGACACCAGCGAGGGTCCGGTTGCGGTGCTGTCGGACGGAAATGTGGCCTCGGTCGGGGACGTGATCGTCACCCGACTCAACGACCGACGCCTCTCGATCAGCGCCACCGACTGGGTGAAGAACGGCGACCGATGGACCGTCACCGGAGTCGACCCGGCAGGCGCGATCCACGCCCACCACCTCCACACCGGGCTGCGAATCACCCTCCCCCCGACCTACGTGACCGAGAACGTGGAGTTGGGCTATGCGGTGACCGTCCACGGCGACCAAGGCATCACCGTCGACACGACCCACACCGTCCTCACCGGGACGGAGACCCGGCAGCAGCTTTACGTCGCGATGAGCCGCGGCCGACAGGCGAACCACGCCTACATCCAGGTCATCGACGGCGGCGGCGAGAACTCCCCCATCCACCCCACCACCCTGCGGCCCGTCACCGCCGTCGACATCCTCGAGCAGGTCCTCGCCCGCGACGGATCAGCCCGCTCCGTCACCACCGAAACCCGCCAAACCGCCGACCCCCACACCCGCCTCGGCCTCGCGGTGGCCCGCTACAGCGACGCGCTGAGCGTCGCCGTCGAACACCTCCACGCCGACACCGCCCGCGAACTGGACCAGCACGCCGACGAGGTCGTGGACCAACTCACCTCCAGCCCCGCCTGGCCCACCCTGCGCGCCCATCTGCTCCTCCTCTCCGCCACCGGCGACACGGGGCCCTCACCCCTACAGCTGCTCCGTGACGCGGTCGACGCGCGGGAACTGTCCACCGCCCACGACCCGGCCGCGGTGCTGACCTGGCGACTCCCCCACCCCAACACGACGGGGCCACTCCCCTGGCTCACCGGCATCCCCCAAAGCCTCGCCGATCACGACCAGTGGGGCCCCTACCTCACCGCCCGCCACGACCAGGTGCGCGCTTTCGCCGCCGACGTCCGAGCCGCCACCGCAACCATCAGCCAGCCGGTATGGGCGCTACCGGGACAGACTCTCACCTCGTCGACTGTGGCAGAGGTGGAAGTGTGGCGGGCAGCCTGGCAGGTCGAACCCGCCGACCGCCGCCCCACCGGACCCGCCCAGCTCGGCGCCGCCGCGCACCACTGGCAACAACACCTCACCGAGCGGCTCCGACCCGCCCACCCCGTCTCGATCTGGACCGACCTGCTGCGCGACATCCGTGACGATCTCCCCCGTGACCCCTACGCCACCGTGCTGGCGCATCGCCTCGCCGCCCTGCACACTGCTGGCGTCCCCGTCACCGAGCACCTCGCCGCGGCCGTCGCCGACGGGCCGCTGCCGGCGGAACAACCCGCCGCGGCTCTGTGGTGGCGGCTGGCCCGACACCTCGCCGCCGCCGACGGCCCCACCCTCCCCGCCTGGGAAGGATCGCTGGTGAATCGACTGGGCTACGGGGCGGCCGCGGAGCTGGAGGCCAGCCCCTGGTGGCCGCACCTGGCAGCCGCGCTCACCCACGCCACCGACCACGGACTCAACCTCGAGGATCTGATCGCCCCCGTGCCCGACATCTCGGGGTTCGACGACGCATGTCAGGCGATGCTGTGGCGCGCCCACCAGGCCACCGCCATCCCACCCGAGGAAGTGGAGCCGCCGCACCCCGATGAGCTGCCGCCCGACGGGATCGATCACATCGACTGGTCTACCCGCACCGCCGACCTCGCCGAAGCCGCGCGGCTGCGGGAGCGCACCGACCCCGACTTCACCGACATCGAAATGCGGCAGGGATTCGCGGCCGCCGACCGCTGGGCCGAGACCCCCCACACCCCGCAACGCCTCGCCCAGGTCACCGAGGCGGCGGCCGGGTTCTTCGAGGCCCAGCTGCCCGGCTCGTGGAGCCGCAGCTACTTCTCGGAGAGGTTCGGTCAGGATCTGGCCGGCGACCCGCGGTTCCGGATCGGGCACGCGCCCGCGGGCTGGACGACGCTGGTCAGTGCGCTGCGGAAGCAAGGATTCGACACCGCGGAACTGCTCGCCGCAGGGGTGGCCACGACCACCCGGCAGGGCACTGTGATCGATCGCTTCCGCGACCGCGCCATCCTCCCCATCCACCATGAAGGCGTCATCGTCGGGTTCGTGGGCCGCCGGCACCCCGACGCCGGCGACGACCACGGCGCGAAATACTTGAACAGCCCCGCCGGCGCCTTGTTCGCCAAACGCGACGTGCTGTTCGGCCACCAGCTCCTCACGCCGGAGGCTGTGCCGGTGATCGTCGAAGGGCCGATCGACGCGATCGCCGTCACCCTCGCCGGCCAAGGTGCCTTCGTCGGCGTCGCACCACTGGGCACCGCCCTGATGCCGGAGCAGACGCTGCTGCTACGCCGGGGACCGACACCGCTCATCGCCACCGACGCCGACAACGCCGGCCACGTCGCAGCCGAGAACACCTTCTGGCAGCTGGCCCAGCACCGCCACGACCCCCACCGCCTACTCCTGCCAACCGGCAGCGACCCCGCGCAGCTGCTCGAACAGGACGGCCCCGACGCCCTCCACGACGCCCTGGCCACGGCCACCACACTTCAGGGTGAACAGATGATCCATGACCGGATAACGTTCCTCACCCCCGCCGACGCCGCCCTGCAGATCGCCCAGATCCTCGCCGCCCGCCCGGCGGTCGATCTCCCGGTTCAGGCGTTCGGCGGGGTTGTTCGACCAAATCTGGGTCCAGCCGTCCTTGGGGAACGTCGCGAACGCGAGCACGTCGGCCCGGGCCTGCTCGAGGTGCTCCGCGACTTCGGGGAGCTTCTCGCTCGTGTAGTCCAGCAGCCGGTCGAACTGCGCCTCCACGGATGCGGCGTCGGGCTGGTCATAGACGGAGTGGAGCATCGCCTTCACGGCCGGCCACATGCTCTTCGGCGTGACGCTCATGAGGTTGGCGGAGTAGTGGGTTCGGCAGCGCTGCCACGATGCTCCGGGCAGGTTCGCTGCGATGGCCTCCACCAGCCCGGCGTGGGCGTCGGAAGTGACCAGTCGGACGCCTGCCAGGCCGCGGGCGACCAGGTCGGCGAAGAACGTGTTCCACGCGCTGCAGGTTTCGGAGGTGGCGACCTGCAAACCGAGGACTTCGCGGTGGCCGTCGCCGTTGACCCCGGTCGCGACCAACGCGACGGCGTTGATCACCCTGCCCCCTTCACGCACTTTCATGGTGAGCGCGTCGGCTGCGACGAACGTGAACGGACCCGCCTCGCCCAGAGGGCGGTGTCGGAACTGCGCGACGTGCTCATCGAGGTCAGCAGCCATCCGGGACACCTGTGACTTCGACAGGCCGTCGATGCCGAGGGTTTTGACGAGTTTGTCCATCCGGCGGGTGGAGACTCCGGCGAGGTAGCAGTCGGCGATCACCGTGATCAGCGCCGCTTCGGCACGTTTGCGACGCTCCAGTAGCCATTCGGGGAAGTTACCCCTGGGGAAAGGGGAGGGTGAGGACGTCTTCTATCTCTCAGCCAGAGGAGGATCAGTTGAACTCCGCCTCGACCCAGACGCCAACACAAGGCAGGTCGTCCCGAAGAACGCCATCAACTACTCGGGCAGCCTGACGGTCGTCACACGGAACAGCAGTCCCAATCCTGGTGCGGTCCTGCTGCGCTGGTTCAACGTGACGATCAGCTTTGAGGGGCTGGACGACGACGGGAGACTCGTCATCAAAGTGACCCGCGAACCCTGAACCACCTCCCACCGAGCCGCTGGACATCAGCAGCAGCGAGGTGAACCCAGCAACGACACCCATGGCATCAGCAAGAGACATGGTGACGAGGAACCCGATGCCACAGCAGTCGGCGCTGAGCGAAGGCTGCGCACCGTGATACGCACGGCGCGCAGGCGAAGGAGGCCAGGAGTGGTGCGATTCACCCTCGAACTGCTCACCGGCCTCGCCGTCGCGGCGATCGTCACCGCGGCCGTCATGGTCACGATGTTCTACCTCGGCCCCTGGGCCGATCCACCTGGGATGGACAAACTCTGGTGGCTGCTGTCGACCGCAGCTGTCCTACTCGCGTCCTGGCGATGGTGGGCACGCCGACGAGCACCCTGAACCCGCGAGCATCACCCATCGCGGCAATTGCGGATGTTCCAGAGGTGGCTCAGGAGGCCTCTGAGAGGCGTTGCACGACGTACTGGTTGAGGCTGAGGTGCTCTTCGGCAGCTTGGATCGCGAGGCGGCGGTGCAGGCTTTCCCCGACACGGAGGTTGAACTTGCCCGAGTAGCTCCGCTCCGACAGCGGTTCGGGGACGGCCTCACTCTCCGCCGCCAAGTCGGCCACGGTGTCGGCGACCAGGTCAACCAGCCCCTGCAGGGCAGCTGGCTGGGAGTCGGCGAGCCACGACAGCGAGGGGAACTCGGCGCAGGTGGCGACGAACTCGTCGTCTTCGACCGACCACGTCACTCGGTAGGTATAACGGGACACGTCGGCCGTTTCGGTGTGGGACATCACTTCGCCTCCTTCTTGTCGATCGCGGCCAGCACCTGCCGCACCTGGTACGGCTTGGCCTGGCCATTGCTGTTCTGGATGTTCACCCGTGGATCACCGGGCCAAGGGGTCTTGAACACCGCGTGTGATCCGCCGGTTCTGCGGGGCGGACCGAAGTAGTGCTCGCAGACCTTGTGGAGGTCGTCGTAGCGCACGTTCTGTGGGTTCTTCCGCATCGCTGCCACGAGCTTGTCGACGGTCGCCACAGAGATATGGTACCGCGGGCAGTACCACCGTCAAGCCTATATCGGTCGATCTTCACCCATCCAGATCACACCACGAGCGGCAGATCCGAGTGTCTGGGGAGCAAGCAGGTAGCCGTCGGACTTCGCGTCCGGCAGGCTGTGTCTATGCTCGTGCGCTCCGTTGACCCCCGGGACCAGACGTGGGAGGTCACCCATCCCAGCTACCGCGTCATCTTCCACGATGCCCACGGGGCGGCAGAGGAACTCGAGATCACCGGAGCCGACGTCTCCGCGATTCTCGAGTGGGGAGAGGCTGAGCGCCGCGGCAGAACCTACGTGCTCTACGTCTGCGCGCCGGTCGACGGTCTGGGCCTTGTCCGACTTCAGGGCAGCGACCCCAATGAGCGGTAGAAAGCCCCTGGTCGCGGCATGAGCGCGCATGTCTGGCGCCGCCTATTGACCCTATGGGGATTGCAGGTCGGCGAAGAGTGGGTGGTTTAGGCGCCGCCTCAGGTGGCCTGTCTTGCTGGCATTCGGGGCCCGATCAGGGGCCAGTAGCGGGAAGCGCAGTAGGTTCCCTCTCCGGCGGACTGGAGTGTGAAATGCACTTCATCGTTGGGGCGGGAGGGCCATAACGAGGACCACGACGCTGCCGTGTTCGTCGGCGTCCAGGACAGTCGGCAGAATGAGCTGTCACGATGCGGCGAGGAGCGGGAACTACTGAGCATGAGACAGCTTCCCCCGCCGCAAGATCTGGAATGGCTTGAGAGCCTATTCAAGCTTTACTCGAAACGAGTCAGGGCCTTTGCGATCCGACGCGTGGGCCCGGATGCGGCCGACGATGTGGTCTCGGAGGTGTTCGGCATCGCCTGGAAGCGTCGCCCCAATGTCCCCGAGCCGGCTCTTCCCTGGCTGCTGCGCACTGCCCATCACGTCGTGTCCCACGAACGCCGGGGACTGGCTCGGCGCCTCAATCTCCGAGACGCAATCGCCGGGGCGCTGCCAGACACGCCCAAGGCGGGAGCCGACGCCTCCAGCCGGGTCCTGGCAGACAGTGTGCTCAGCGAGCTCTCCTCGACAGATGCCGAAATCCTCCGGCTGACGGCCTGGGAGGGGCTGACTCCAAGAGAGATCGCCGTGGTCCTGGACCTCAGCGATGCAGCTACTCGTACTCGACTCAAGCGTGCGAGGCAGCGCGCCCAACAACTACTCAATGACTCCGATCCAGCTCCCAGACTCGCCGTCGTCACCCCCCACCTTCAAGGAGAACCGTCATGACCGACATTGACACCCTGCTGAGGGCTGCTGACCCTGCTGCCGGTGTCCCTGACTACAGCGACGCCGAGCGCCGCCACATCCTGGTCAGGGCGATCGCGCCCACGACGCCGCCCAAGCGGCATGCGGGGTTGCGGATCGGCGCGGTGGCCGCGGCCATGGTGATGGTGACCGCCGTCGGCGTGAGCAACCTGGTCGGAACCGGCGCCACAGCCCGCGCCGATCAGATCCTGACCGAAGCTGCCATCAACGCAGTCGACCCGCCAGCGACGGCGGACCAATACTGGAAGATGACCGCGACTGCCGACTACGGCACCGGAGAGGTGTGCGGCGAGAGCTTCACCGAAACGCACTACCTCGCGGTGGATGGGAACCGACCCAGCTGGTACGTCGAGAGCTACGACACCACACCTGGCTGCCCGCCGCTGGGCGAGGACCGGATCTGGACCCTGCCCAAGAGCCCCAACGCCATGGTCGACAGCTGGCGTTGGCCGAGCCCCGCGTTCCTCGCTTCGCTCCCCCGCGACGCAGAGCAACTGCGCTCGCGGCTCTACGCAGACGCAGAGGGGATAGGGGCGCCCTCCACCGACGCCGGCGTGTTCGTCCTGATTGACTACGCGCTGACCTACGGAGCCCCCCCGGCCGACCTCCGCTCCGCCATGTTCGAGGTACTCAAGAACGTGCCAGGCATTTCGGTTGCCGACGAAATGGTCGTCGACGGCCGCGAGGTCGCTCTGTTCACCCTTGAAGGCGGTGAAGTCACTGAGATGCTGATGATCGACCCGGAAGCCGGGCAGCTGGTCGGCTTCCAGGGCGTGCAGAGTGAGCGCAAGGTCACCTACGAGCGCCTAGTGGTCGACACGGTTCCCGAGGAGGTTCGGGACGCCGCGGACGTGCTGGACTGCGAAGTCGGCTTTGACGACACGATCAACCCAGCGGGCGATCTCATTTGCCGCTGAGACGAGCCTCAAACTCGGTGAGGGCTACCCGGTCGGGACGGCCCTCACCCTCGCCCTGGGCAGAATCAAACTCCCCGCCCGCGGCAAAGTAGTGCGTTTGCCGAGTCAGGTCCCCGAGGCCATGTAGGCGGCCAGGATGTAGTTCGGGTGCCGGTCGAGATTGTTCCTGGCGCGGTCGTAGCGCATCGTCGTGCGTGGGTCCGCATGGCGGGCGGCGATCTGCACGTCGCGCAGGTCGACACCGGCATCGAGCATGGTGGTGACGAAGGTGTGGCGCAGCATGTGCGGATGCATCCGCGCCGTCGTCACCCCAGCAGTCTTCGCCAAGGCACGCAGGCGCCGCTTCGCGGAGTGGCGATCCATCCGGGTGCCTCGGCTGCAGCGCGGGATCGGCCCGCTGCTGCGGCCGTCGATTGCGCGTTCGATGGCTCGTTGGACCGCTGGTGGGAGTGGGGTTTGGACGACCTTGCCGCCCTTGCCACGGACCTTCAACACGCGGTGGCCGTGTTCCTCGCCGAGGTCTTCGATGTTCGCCCCACACGCCTCGAAGATCCGCAGACCGAGAAGGCCGAGCATGGCGACCAGGGCGAAGTCATTGACGTTCGTAGAGGCCTTCCCGGCAGCGAGCATGGCCTCGAACTGCAGGTGTGACAGGCCCAAGGTCGGTGACTCTGGCGGGACGTTGGGCCGGCGGACGTGCTCGGCGGGTGAAGGCGGGAATGATGCCGTCGATGGCGCAGGTCCGGTAGAACCCGGCTGCCACCGACAGTCGCCGGGAGATCGTCGAGGGCTTGAAGCCGCGGACTTCCTGCATCCAGCGCACGTAGAGCTCGATGTGGGCCCGCTCCGCCTGGAGTGGGTCGAGGTGGTGTTCGAGGCACCACCGGAGGTAGATGCGGAGGTCGGACTCGGTGTGGGTCCGGGTGAGGCCCTTGTAGCGGGCCAGGTGCGCCGCGACCGCGCGCAGGAGCGGATCGGAAGGGTTGGGGAACAAGCGCCAACGGCGGATGTGCTGACATCGACCGCTCCTTTCATCTGCCACCCCGCGGGCAGTTCTGTCGTGCAGGGTGAGGCATTGCCATGGAAGCAATTACTGTCTATATTCAGCATAGACAGAAAGGACGCTTGATGGCATTGCGAGTGGTGGTCTCGAACACTTCCGGGGCGCCGATCTATGACCAGATCAGCACCCAGGTCCAGACCGCGATCCTCCAGGGTGACGTCGAGGCAGGAGACCTGTTGCCGTCCATCCGTGCGCTCGCACGAGACCTGCGTGTCAGTGTCATCACGACCACCCGCGCCTACCAGGAACTGGTGGCGGCCGGATTCGTCGCGAACGTGCCCGGGAAGGGCTACTACGTCCTGCCACGCGACTCCGAGCTGGTGCGCGAACAGCTCTTGCGCGACGTGGAGGGGCACCTCGGCGCCGCATGGGCCACCGCCCGTCTCGCCGGGATCGACCGGTCCGAACTACACGCCTTGCTCGACACCCTCATCGACACCCCGGAGGAGTCATGACCGCACAGTCCACCGCCAGCCCCCTCGCCCTCGACGGCGTCGTGAAGCACTATCCGGGCTTCACCCTCCAGCTGAGCCTCGACGTACCCCGCGGGTTCGTGATGGGCTTGGTCGGCGCGAACGGCTCAGGCAAGACCACCACCATCAAGACAGCCCTCGGCCTCGTGCGACCCGACGCCGGCCAGACCCGTCTGGTGGACAAGACGCGACTCGGAGTGGTCCTCGACACCCCCGCCTACAACCCGACGTGGACCGTCACCCAGACCGGGCGACTCCTTTCCGGCTTCTACCCGTCCTGGGACGCCCAGCGCTTCGCCGCCCTCACCCAGGGCTGGGGCGTCCCCGGCAACCGCAAGGTCAAGGAACTCTCCCGCGGCATGGGAATGAAGCTCCAACTCGCCGTCGCCCTCAGCCACAGCGCAGAACTGCTCATCCTCGACGAGCCGACATCCGGCCTGGACCCGGCCGCCCGTGACGAACTGCTCGACGTCCTGTCGGAGTTCATGACCGCCGACGACCACAGCATCCTGTTCTCGAGCCACATCACCGCAGACATGGCACGGCTCGCCGACTACGTCACCATCCTCGACGCCGGCCGGGTCATCGCCTCCGACACGACCGACGACCTGCTCGCCGCCTACAGCCTGGCCGCCGGCGGCCCTGACGAGCTCACCCCGCAGGTCCGGGCCGTCGCGCATGGACTGCGCAGCCACAACACGGGCTGGGACGCGCTGATCCCCGCCGACGCGGCCCTGGCGCTGCCAACCGGGGTACAGCTCGAGACCCCCACCATCGACGACCTCGCCGTGCGACTCCCGAAAGGACCCGACCATGACTGAGCTTCGACCGCAGCTCGTCCTCGATGCGGCGCAGGTGTGGAACCCCCGCCAGGTCGCAGGCCTCGGTGGCTTCGCCGCCGTCTTCTTGGTGATCGGAGGCCGCCAGGATGGCCTCCAGATGGCCCTGCCCGTCTTGGGCATGATCGGGCTCCTTGCCGCTACTGGCCCCTTCCTAGCCGACCGGATCCACGGCCTCGACCAGCTCTACGGCCAGCTGCCCACCACCCGAACCACCGTCGTCCGGTCGCACTACCTGGTCGGCGTGATCGCCTTCCTCGGCGCCGCCGCCGTCACCACCCTCGCGGCCACGCTGATCAGCCCAAGCCCCCATGATGCAGTGGCACTCGCGCTGGTCAGCATCGCCGCCACTGCAGCTGTCACCGCGATCGCCATCCCTGCGATCGTCCGGTTCGGCCAACAGGCCCTGTTGTTCGTCACCTTCGGACTGGCCGCGCTCGGTGCCCTGGCAGTGAAGGCGATCCCCTCAGTGCAAGCCCGACTTGTGTCACTGGCCACCGGCGCACAGGGCAACCCCACCGCAACGGCCGCCACAGGACTCACAGTCCTGTGCCTGCTGTGGGCGGCGTCCTACCTTGTCACCCACCGCATCTACAGCCGGCGGGACTTCTGATCCCCGCCAAGAAGAGTTGGAGAACCCATGTCTCGTGAACCCGACCCCAGCCGCCGGCGCATCGGCCTACTCATAGGAGCCGCTGCCTTCACCATCGGCGGGATCGGTTCCCTAGCCCACTCCCAGACAGCCACTGGCGTCATGTTCCTGCTACTCGCACTGATCTTCTCGGTGGTCGCGCTCCGCGAGCGGTAACCCCGACGACAGGACGCCCGCACCGCCAAGTGTGCGCGAGGCGCCGTCCGCGCCGCGGCATGACAGGACGTGGCGTGCCACCGACGAGCAGGTCAACCAAACTGTCGGCATGGCCATTGATCCCGAGCTGTACTTCGAGCTCAGCCCAGACGAGCTCCGCGAGGTCACCCGTTTCGCCGCGTGCCAGTGCCGTGTGGAGCTCTGCCAGCATGGCGCCGGCGGCGAACACTTCGGCGGGCTCATTCACGTCCAGCAGGTGGCCGGGCAGGACTTGTTGGAGCCCGACGCTGACACCGTCACGCGCGACCTGCAGCCGCCGTCCACAGCGCGAACTGGAGCCGAGACCGGCAGCCGCTCGCGCCGCAGCCAGTCCGTGACCGCGGCCAAGGCTTCGAGGCCCGCAAAGCGGTCCTTGTTCACTGACCACTTCAGGATGAGCCGGTCACCGTCGAAGGTCTGCAGCCAAGCCAGCGCGTTGCTGTCGCTCATCACGATCTTGTCGCAGCTCGCCATCTGCCTGCCGAAGTCCTGGGACAGGACGCTCCCGAGCCACGCCGCTGCGCCGGGAGCTCCGTCGTGGCCGAACCGCTCACGCAGGACCACGGCAGCATCGTGTGGCTCCCACAGCATCACCAACGAAGTCATGCACCGAACTCAATCACAGTCCGGTAGAGCGCAGGCCTTTCCGCGTAAAGCAGCGGACGTCAAGCACCCATCGCATCCGGACCTCCAGGGGCGACACCGCGCTCGCGACGTCGCCTCAGCTACCGTTTGGGCATGGGCATGGGCCTGGTCGCCAGGAGGAAGTCCGATCTGCTGGGCGAGGTTTGTATGCACTGCCGGTTGACGGTGGCCCCCGGGCAGGGGAGCATGAGCGGGTGAGTACCCCCACCACCCCAGGTATCCGGCGTCAGCGCATCCGTCGACGTGTGAAGGTCATCGTGGCCACATTCCTCGTCCTGCTTCTGCTGGCGGGTGCCGCGGTCTGGAAGTTTGGTCCGCGTTATGGCGTGTACCTGGTGCCTCCGAGCCCTGCGGCCTATGCCGATGCCGCGCTGGGCATCATGGATGGCGGGTACTACACGACTGGTGAGAGCTGGCGCACGGCCCGGGCACAGGCCGTCGCGGACACGCGGGACGCGAAGTCCTATGCGGAGACCATCCCGGCGCTGCGCAGGGCGGTGGTCGTCGCGGGCGGTCACCACAGCAAGGTGATGGATTCGGGCAAGGGCCTGGATGAGGCGATGCCGCAACGGCCGTTGCCGACGCTGCGCAGCGCCGGAGGGATCACCACGGTGGTGGTGCCGGAGCAGGCGGTGTCGGACAAGGCCTTCAAACAGACCTACGCGGACACGTTGGCGAACGGGATTGCCTCGTCGCGCACGGCCACGACCTGCGGTTGGATCGTGGACCTGCGCCACAATCATGGCGGTGACATGGGCCCCATGCTCGCAGGACTGTCGGCCTTGTTGCCCGACGGCAACCTCGTGGGCTTCAAGGACCGCTCTGGCACCGTGGTGTGGGAGACCTTGGAGGGCGGCACAGTGTCCCAGGGCGGTCAGGTCTCGATGGCCGTCGCCGATGCCGCGAAGCTCTCCCAGCCGATCGCGGTGCTGCAGGGCCCGGACAATGGCAGTTCGGGGGAGGCGACGGTGCTGGCCTTCCGCGGCCTGGGTCATGCGCGCAGCTTCGGTGCGCCGACGGCCGGCTACTCGTCGGCCAACCAGGTCAGGAGCCTGTACGACGGCACCCAGATCCTCATCACCACGGCAGTCGACGTGGACCGTACTGGCAAGACCTGGAACGGCGGTCCGGTACCACCCGAACAGTCCGCCGACGTGGACACTGCCCACAAGACCGCAGCGACCTGGCTCAACACACAGTGCCACCGCTGACCGTGCGTATGTGCTGAGGCGTGGGGTCACCCATACCGTCTAGAGGAAGCCCCTGGCGGTCGCGAGGATGCTGTTGGCAAGACACGCGATGAGGAAGCCGCGCCATCCGCCGCGCCGGGACAGGGCACCGTCCCCTCCGCGCCACAGCTCCCGGGCCGCGAACCAGAGGACGCCAGGGTCCGCCCCCGCGCCCGCTCACTGTGATAGCCCGGGTGCCACACCACGCCAGTGACACGCTCACGGTCATCACGGACACCGCCGTCAATGCCGACCTGGATCTCCAGGTGGTACTGGTTCACCGCCGCCTCCAACTCAGCCGCGTTGTCGAAGGCAGCCACCACGACGTCTCGACGCTGCCGCCTCTCCGGGTCGAAGCGGTAGTGATGAATGACCCATCGCCAGATCGTGTCATCCATCGGATCCACCTCGGCCACCCCGCTCACCCCCATGCTTCCGCAACAGTCAATCGATCCAACACACAGGCCCACAGTGGCCCTGGAAGCCCCACCAGTCAACGATCGCCGGGCCAGCGCGGGACCACTACGCGCCCACGCGGCGCGGCCGCGGAAGGTCCCCGCCGCTCTCCGCCATGAGCGCGCGGTAGAAGAGTGCCCAGTGCTGCTGCGCCTCGCGGCAAATGCGCGCATTCTGCAGGGGTCTCAGTTCGCGAGGAAAATGTCGTGCTCCGCGCACTCCGCGGGGACCGTGACACCGCCCGCGAGGAAGTCGCCTGCCTCAACTTTTCGCGACGAATGCTCCAGAGCGAAACCTCCAGCGACAAGCACCTCGTCGCCAAGACGGTAAGTCCCCACGCTGGGGATCCGGATCGTCAACGGCTGGTCCTGGACAACCTGAGTACCGTGCGGCCACACGATGACCGAGCCACCCGCTCCGAGGCAACCGCCAACCACCTCCAGCGTCCCTCCACCTTGAGCGGCCATTCCACCGTCGGCGCGTTCCGACACCAAGACGGAGACGTCACCGGACTGGACGACCTCCCCTTGCCCACCGCACGCCGAGAGGCCAGGCACCATCAGAACCGTCAGCCCCACAAGCCCCACCCTCGCCAGACATCTCACATCCTGCCCCCCGTTCATGCGACCGCCTCTACGCTCAGTATGCCGCTGCATGAGTCCACGAACCGGCCTCCCTTGAGCGTCCGCGGCGCGGCAGAAGAGGATGTTCGGAGTCAGTAGCCTCCGACCATGCCGCCCGGACGCCGTCAACCCGACTGTGGCATGGACCTCGGGCCTGAGGCTGGTGACTTCCCGGCCAGGGCCGCAATAGATGACGTCATGTCCCGGACGAAGGCATCCAGAACGGGAGGAGCGACTCGCTCCAGGGACAGGTACGGGTTGAGGTCCTCAAGCTCGACGAGGAGGAGGCCGCCGTCCCGTGTGCGGCAGGCGTCCACGCGCTGGATCCCGTGCTCGATGTCGTTCCAGTCGATGAACCGCTGCGCGAAGGACAGATCGGCCTGGGTCGGTTCGTAGGGTTCGAGCAACCATCGCTGCTCTGCATGGGGCGCGTAGAGCGCATACTCGAAGGTGCGGTCGACGAAGTAGAACGACACCTCGTAGTCGAAGTCGACGCGAGGCTGCACCAGCAGTTCCTCGAAGCTCAGCCCTCGCAACTGGTCGGGTTCGACGAACTGTAGACCGACCGAATCAGCGCCGTACTTGGGCTTTGCCACGTACTGGACCACCGGCGGCAACTGGTCGAGGTCCTGGAGCCGTTCGACCGTGGGAATGACCGGATAGCCGGCGCGGTACAGGTCGGGCAGGTACTGCTTCCCGATCATGTCGGCCTTGCCCGTCAGTTCGTTGAACACCCGGATACCGGCCTGCAGGGCGCGGCTGCGGAACTCGTCGTGGTGCCCTTGATAGTGGATGACGGGGCCGCTGTTGCGAACGACGACCACGTCGAAGGAGTCCATGAAGACGACCGCGTCCTTGGGGTGGCACAGGGCGATGTCGAAGTCAGAGCGAAGGCGATCGGACAAGAACACGTCCTCGTCGCCATAGCGACGCCCCCGCGCCTGGTACGCCAGATCAGTCACGTACAAGACGCGGATCCTGTGCGGCGACAGTGATTCGCCGTCGTGGTCAGTCATGGCTGCAGTCTCACCAACCCACGCGAAAAAGTCCAAGACGCCGGGCGTTGCGCCGATCGGATCGCGCTCACGCGCGAGGAGAGGTCGCCTGACCACCACGCGGAACCCAAGCACGCCATAGGGAGGCTCAGGCGCCTCGCCCCCCACGAGCGCACAGGTCGCGGCAATAGCGGATGTTCGCAGCCAGGCTCTGCATGCTCAAGCGGGTGACAAGTCACCGCCGTAACAGGGACGCCTCCGGAACGGCCACTTTACTGTCGCCCCTAATAATTCTTTGGGAGCCAAACGAGGCCTGATCGCTCGGAGACCTCGCGCGCTGTCGGACCGCAATGGGAGGATTGGTCATGTAGAGAGGAGCTCAGCGTGGACGCCGATATCGTGCTCACTGTCGACGACGGTCAGTCTGCCGACGCGGCACGCTTCTTCGCGGCCGGGGTGCACCTGCTGGAACTGCTGGACGATCTGTCCGACACCGCCGATGTCCAGTGGAAGGTCGCAGACCTGAAGCTCGGCTCCGCGGTCTCCGCTCTAGCTGCTGAGGGCGAGCACCGCACCGAGGGCATCGACGCGGCCCGCGCGGCGGTCACCGGGCTGGCCCGAATCCGCGACGGCAACGGGATGCCGGCCGATTGGACCCCGAACGCCGTCGCGCACGCCAAGGACATGGTCAGAAGGGCCGGCGACCGCTCCAAGGTCGAAGCGGCCAGCAACGTGGTCTGGCTCGACCGGCGGCTGCGTAACGGGCTTGACGAGATCTCCCCGTGGGTGCGCGAGTTCTACGGCTCTGTGCGCGGCCAGATGACCGGCGTCAACGTCACACGCGGCAACCGAGCCTCCATCAAACCCCAGGGCGGGGGCAGGGTCGTACACGTCGGGTTCCCGACGCAGCTAGCCCAGAAGATGCGCGACGGCCTGCTGGAGTTCGTCGAGGTCGAAGGGACGCTCCGACAGAACGAAGACGGCCGGACCTACTACATCACCGCCGATGACGTCCGTGTCGTCGAGGAGCCCACGCTGACGTGGCGCGAGCTGCGGGGATACATGCCCGAGATCACCGAGGGCATGACGGTCGCGGACTACCTGGAGGCCATCCGTGGCCAAGACTGATGTCAAGCGTGTCCTGATGGACTCAAGCGCCCTCCTCGCCTGGATCAACGGCGAGCCGGCGGCCGGGCGCATCACCGGTCTGCTCGATATGATCGACCGCGGGGAAGCCGAGCTGGTCGCGTCGGTCATCGTGCTGGCCGAGGTGTACAAGAAGTCGAACGCCGTCTCGCAACGCGAGCGAGAGCTCCAGGACGCCAAGCTGGCCGCCATCCGGGCGAAGCTGGAATCGCGCGACGTGCTGCTGCTGGACGTAACGGTGCCGGTCGCACGCAAGGCAACCGACTACCGAGGCACGCACGGGATGAAGCTTCCTGACGCGACGCATTTGGCTACCGCCGTACTCAACCGATGCGACTGGCTGGTGACACTGGATCGCGACTTCCCACAAATCGACGGCCTGCGGGTGTTCCGCATGAAGGAGCTGCTCTCCTCCATCGAGCTGCCCTGGGACACGGCAGTCCAGCAGACGTTCTTCGCGGCCGACGACAACGTGGCTTGGTTGACTGCCCGCCCCGCTGAGCGTTGACCGCGATCATCCGGCCTCGGAGCCTCCGGCTGCACGCAAGGGCTTCCTATTCGCGCACCGCTAGTTTAACCATGATCCAACCTGACTCGATGCCCACGAGCTTGACCACTGCGGCATGAGCGGTACTTCAAACGCCGCAGCCAACCGCTGGCCAAGCTAGGCTCCGGGCATGCTGACAAGGGTCCAGAGCGGATCGATCGTCGCTTCCGTCGCCGTGCTGGTCATCGGGGTGGGCTGTAGCGGCGCGGGCGTCATGTTGCCGACCGGGTACGAGAATCTCCCGCCATGCGAGGTCCGCCAGTATGTGGTTGAACGATTGCCCGAGGTCGGTGAGCCGGGCTGCAATATGGAGGGCTCGACGCTTCTCTTTCCGGACGGCACGGTGATTGCGATCGAGGAGGTTGGAACCAGTTTCGTGAGGCAGGTCGAGGCTCCACACGGGCCCGAGTTTCATTCCTTGAATTGGGGCGTCCCGGGAGTGGGTGCTGCCTTCATCGAAGATGGTTCTGTTCAAGGAGTCTGGGCGACCAGCGCCAAGGCGCTGGATCTACATCGACAGCAACTCCGTGTCGACGGCTATTGAGTGCGGGCATACAACTGAGCGCGGCAGATCCGTGTGTCCAGCGTTACGGTCGTGGCAGCGAGGCTATTGTGCGAGCATGCATGAAGAGGTCCGCCCCTCTTGGGCGACTCCCCTCGTGGTGCTTGTCGCGCTATGGGGTCTGGCCCTCATCGTCCTGACGGCCTTTCTGATCGCGATGTCGCTGATCGGTCAGCCGTTTAGTTCATCGGCGCTCATCGCTAGCGTGGCTGTCGGCTTCGGCGCATTCGTGACGCTATTCCCCGTCCTGCAGTGGCTTCGAAAGCTGGGCAACCAGCAGCTACGCAACACTGTCTTGCCCGGAGTCATCACGATGGTGGCTGCCGGTGCTTGGCTGATGTACTTACTGCTTCAGCCATCAACCGGCTTCTAGCATTGCCCAACCACGACCTGCAGGACAGACTCATGGCGGCATGTGCGCGCGTTTAATAGAGTGCATGTCCGCTCAGGGTTCGGAGCGGAGATGTTGTTGGAGAACGGTGGCTTCAGCCTCGGCCAAGCCACGGGAGATAATCGCCGCCGCGGCACTGGCTGCCATCGCAGTTGGCGCCAACAGCGCAATCCACCCGAGACTCCCGAAGGCCCAGAACCCGAGTAGAGGCACGACCGTCCCCGCGATCAAGAATCCAACCGCGAGCCACGAGGGCGGGCCCCTGCGCACACTCAAGACGAGCAGGAAGAACCCCGCTATCCCTGCCAACAGCGCAAGCGGCGCATCGAAACGAGCTACGCCGAAAAGAAGTGGGTCGAACCACGAGTGCCTCGTTACCGTCGGCTCGAGTCCGAGTGCGGGGTCAACGCCCCACCGCAGTTCCATCGTCGGGAGAAGCATCACCACGACGCCCCCTGCCGCGACGATTAGGGAGGCCATGCCCAGCCAGCGCTTCATCGTAGGATCATCTCAGAACGCCGCACCCACCGGGACGGACCCCGCACTGCATAGAATGGGTATGCGGCAGTTCCGGACGTCCGTAGATCGGCACGGCTGCGGCAGATCCGCGCTTTTCCAGATTATCCGGCGGGGCTGGATCGCCCCCTGGAGCCTGAATCCGTGGACCGGTGGGTGGTGGTGCGGCGGGTCGGAGTGTGAGAGTGCCTTCTGAGTAGGGATAATCGGGAGTGTTGACGTCCTGATCTACCGCACACAAAAGGCACTGATAGTGAAGCTACACCATGTTTGGAGCAAGGCCACCCCGATCTTCGATGATGAGAACCTGATCTCGTGTGCTGGGTTGGTGCCGGTGGTGAGTTTGGCGGAGCAAACAGGCTTGTCAGAACTGGTTGCCGAGAAGGTACGGTTCAAGACCTGCCGGGTGAAATCGGCCGGGTCGAACCCGGCTGGGAAGGTCGGCTCCATTGTTGC
>NZ_FQZG01000151.1 GCF_900141915.1 Tessaracoccus bendigoensis DSM 12906
ACCCCAGGTAACGAGCCAAACCGCCACCCGACACCGTCACCAGCAAGGAGCCGCAACACCAGCCATCCGACGCCGTCACCAACCCAAACGCTCGACACCAGCGATACACCCCAGGTAACGCGCCATACCCCAGGTAACGCGCCATACCCCAGGTAACCGCGCCATACCCCTGGTAACGGGCCAAACCGCCACCCGGCGCCGTCACCGGCCACGTGATGTCCCGGCGGGGTGCTCACCGGCCACGTGATGTCCCCGCGGGGCGGTCCCCGACGCGACTGCGCCCTCCACAGATGACCCGACCAGTGGAAAAGTCGCGCGAGTTATCCACTGGTTTGACGAGTGATGCAGCTTTCGGGTCCTGCCGTCGGATCAATAGGGGCATGAGCACACTGATCAACCACGCGACCCTCGTCCAAAGCGGCCTCAACCGCACCGACATCTCCCGGCGCCTGAAGGACGGCTCCCTCAGCCGTGTCAGGCGCGGCGTCTACTCGCCCGAGCCCCCGGCGATTGATACTCCATCGCATCTCATGCTGGTCGAGGCCACGCTGCCGCTGGTGGCGCCGTCATCCGTCGTCGCATACGAGTCCGCCGGCGCCGTCCATGGCTTGCCCCTCCCCGAGCTCCCTACGTGCGTGCAGATGATCCGGCGCACACCCGGGCACGCAGACGGCGGCACTGTCCTGCGTATGCGCGATACTGCCCTGCATGACGACGAGGTCACGCATGTCGGCCCGATTCCGGTCACGACGCTCGAGCGGACGGTCGCTGACCTCGCGCGGGTTCTGCCCATCGAGTGGGGCGTGGCGGTATGCGATGCCGCCCTCACCAGGGGGCTCCCCCTTGAACGGATTGCGGCCGTCGTCCGGGCGCACCCTCGTCTCCGTGGGCTGCCGAGGGCTAGGTCCGCGCTGAGCCTGTCCCGCTTCGGTGCTGAATCACCAGCGGAATCGATCAGTCGGCTGCAGTTCATCAGGTACGGGCTCCCGGAGCCCCAGTTGCAATACGAAATCATCGACCACCACGGTGTCGTCGTGGGCAGGGCAGATTTCGGATGGCCCGAGTACAGGTTGGTCGGGGAGGTGGATGGCAGGTGGAAGTACGGTGAATTGCTGCGACCCGGACAGTCACCCCAAGACGCGATCATGAAGGAGAAGCGCAGGGAGAACTTGATCCGCGCCACGGGTCACTGGATCGTCAGGTGGGATTGGAACACAGCGAATGACGGCCCCGCGCTCGCGGAACTGGTCGGATCTGCTCTGAGGATGCAGCGGGAAGCGCTGGGGCTGACCGGGGCCCTATCACTTTGAACGTAACGAGCCAAGCCGCCCCCCGCCGCCGACACGAGCGACACCGCTCGACATCAGCCCTCTGACATCGTCACCAACCAAAACGCCCAACACCAGC
>NZ_FQZG01000060.1 GCF_900141915.1 Tessaracoccus bendigoensis DSM 12906
ATCGACCAGGGGTCGATTTTCCCCCGTCTGACCACGAAGATCGGCCAATGCCTTGTCGCGCGAGCCCCGGACGCGGCGTCGCCGTCTGAGCGTTGGCCGGTATTCCGTGCAAGACAGATCAGAAGTGACCACTGGTCGATTTTCGCCGCTGGCGGCCGTCTGCGGGAAGCGCTGACGACCCGCTACTCGCCCGAGACGCCCAGGCAGTGGTCGATACTCGACCCCAGACACACCAGAATCGACCACTGGTCGATTTTCGGGGGTCGGCCGCGAGCCGCTCGCCCTTCGCCAACCGACCGCCTGCCAGCGGGAAACGCTCAACCCGGTCGAACAGCTGACCGCTTCAGGTTTCGCTCCTCCCCTGGTGAGTGCCAGCATGACAGGGACTTTAGGTCTATCGATTGGAAGTGCAATGAAGCTCGCCCGCACAGTCTTGGCTGTGGCCTCGGTGGTCGCGCTCCTGGTTGGGGCGCTCCCCCTCCAGGCAAGCGCCGACCCCACCAACCTCGCCCTCAACAGGCCCGTGACGGCCTCGGGATCGGAGGCCACGTTCTCCGCCGAGCGTGCCGTCGACGGCGACATCGGGCCGGCCGACCCGACCCCACCTGCGGTCCACAACGACCCCGCGGCCTCGCGCTGGTCGGCCAACAGCGTCGACAATGCCTGGATCGCCGTCGACCTCGGCGCCACCGCTGAACTCGACCGGATCCGCGTTCGCTGGGGCAACCAGTACGCGACCAACTACTCGATCCTCGGCTCCGTCGACGGGACGACCTGGACGACCCTCGCCACCGGGCAGGTCGGCGTCAAGGCCACGTGGGTCGAGACGCCGCTGGGCGCCGAAGGCATCCGGCACGTCAAGCTGCAGGCCAGTTCGCGGAACAGCACCTGGCCGATCTCCATCTGGGAGCTGCAGGTGCTCGGCACGCTGGACTCCGCACCGGTTGAGCAGGCTGACGTCGACGTGGTGCCGCTGCCCGTCAACGTGGTTGCTGGCGACGGCGTCGGCTATCGACTCGACGACGACACCGCGATCGTCTCCGACGGTGGCCAAGCGGCCGCACGGCTCGCCGAGACGCTGCGTACCTCGACCGGGCTGCCCCTCCCCCAGGCGACCTCCGGTGAAGGCATCGAGCTCGTCATCGACGAGACGGCCGACGTCCCCGGTGTCGAGCGCGAGGGTTACCTCCTCGAATCCGACGACGACGGCGTCACCATCACCGCCCAGACCGAGGCGGGCCTCGCCAACGGCACCCAGACCCTCATCCAGCTGCTCGGCCCCTGGTCCCGTGCGGATCGGCCGGTCATCCAGGACTGGACCGTCCCAGCGCTGGACATCACCGACGGCCCCCGCTACGAATGGCGCGGGTTCATGCTCGACACCGCACGCAGCTTCGTGCCGAAGGACGAGGTGTTCGAGATCATCGACCAACTCGCCGCCTACAAGCTCAACGTGCTGCACATGCACATGACCGACGACCAGGGATGGCGGATCGCCATCAGCAACGAGGGACGCGTAGACGGCGACACGATCGACTACTCACTCCTGGCGACGGTCTCGGGCCAGACCGCGGTTGCCCCCACACAGTGGACCGACATCACCGGGCGCACCGGCTACTACACCGCAGAAGACTTCGCCCAGATCGTCGAGTACGCCGGTGACCGCAACATCGCCATCGTCCCCGAGATCGACGGCCCGGCCCACGCGCAGGCCATCCTGCACGCCCTCCCCGAGGCCAACACGGCCAACTCAGTCCCCCAGCCGTTGCCCGGGCAGAACACCGCCCCCGCGAACACCACCACGAGCGTCGGCGAGTCGACCCTCGACACCCGCTCCGAGGCCACCTACACGATCCTCAACCAGGTGATGACGCAGCTGTTGGA
The DNA here is from genome assembly GCF_900141915.1 of Tessaracoccus bendigoensis DSM 12906. Classification (GTDB taxonomy): domain Bacteria; phylum Actinomycetota; class Actinomycetes; order Propionibacteriales; family Propionibacteriaceae; genus Arachnia; species Arachnia bendigoensis. Next base: position 1,885 of record NZ_FQZG01000060.1, read on the forward strand.
GGCCACCCCGTCCACCCTCAACGGCGTGCGGTACCTCCACATCGGCGGCGACGAGTCGTTCAGCACCAGCAACACCGACTACCGCTACTTCATCGACCGGGTCACCGACAACGTCACCCGGCTAGGGGCGACCGTCATGGCCTGGAACGAGGGCGCGGCGCACGCATCAGAGGAGATCCCGGAAGGCTCGGTGATCCACTACTGGAACGGTGGCACGGCTGCCACCCGCAGCTGGGTCGAGGCCAACAACGGCCGTGCGCTGATGTCGCCGGCATCCAACGCCTACCTGCCCCAGATCCCGGGCGCCGGGCTCGCCGGGCCGAGCTGGGCCTGTGGCGGGCCATGCAACATCGAGCGGTTCTACAACTGGAACCCCACCACGATGCTCGGATCGACCGAGGACCGGGTCCTCGGCGTGGAGGCCGCCCTCTGGTCCGAGCACATCCGCTCCCTCTCCTCGGCCGAGTTCATGATGTACCCGAGGCTGATGGCGACCGCCGAGGTCGGCTGGACCCCCCAGTCCCGACGCAACCTTGCCGATTTCCGCGAGCGCCTGGGAAGCGTCGTGACCGACCTGACCGCGACCGGACGCAACTTCTACGCAGGCGACGGGGTGTGGCGCAACGATCTGGTGGCGCTGCAGACCGACCCCTCCGAACCAGATGAGGTGGGCCAGATCGCGCTGCTTTCGTCGCCCACGACCACACTCGCCAATGTCTCGGCGCAGCTGCTGATCGACGGCGAATCCTATTCGGTGGACGTGAGCGTCGACCGCGACTACAGCGTCGGTCAGTCGAACAGCTTCGACGGCCGCCAAGCATCTGGTCTGTTCAGATTCGAGCCGGCGGTGGCCCTCCCCCGGGGCGACCACGACGCGACCCTGAAGGTGACCATCGACGGAGTCGAATCGACAGTCGACGTGCCGTTGAGCATTGAAGCCGACACGCCCACGCCAACCCCCACCCCGAGCCCGACCGCGACGCCCACACCCACCGCAACCCCCACACCCACCGCAACCCCCACACCCACCGCAACCCCCACACCCACCGCGACCCCCACACCGAGCCCGACCGAAACGCCCACACCGACCACTCCCGCCTGGGCACCGTCGATCCCCTACACCGTCCCCGGCCACCACACGTTCAACGGACGCGAATGGAACACCACCTGCGAGCCCTACTCGCAGACGTTCCGCTGCCGCACGGACATCTGGGCCACCACCGTCACCCGCAATGCGGGCGGCTCCTTCGTCCGCACACAGGGTTGGGCCTTCAACAACCTGACCTACCTGCCGTATATGACCAGGGCCCAGTGGGCGAACAACAACCTGGGCAAGACGACGGCGTGGACGGCAGCCGACGGTCGCCGGTGGTACACCGAATGCGACACCGCTCTGACAGGTCGCGGTGGTTGCCGTTCATTCGCATGGACGACGGTGTACGCCGCCAAGGCCTGGCCCGGCGGCGGCTACACGTTCTCGCAGGAGAACAAGTGGGTCTTCAACAACATGGTGATGTTCAAGGACCGCTGAGTTCACCTTGAAGTTCCACACCGCCCCGGGATTCGGCTTTCGAATCCCGGGGCGGTGTGCGGTTCAAGTCGGCATCGTCACTCGAATGGCGACGGATCCCCCGCACCGACGCGCTCGATGACCGGCTCGTCGCCGGTGAGATCGACGACGGTCGTCAGTTGGGTGCCGGCGTCGCCGGAATCCAAGACCGCATCGATCTGCTGGTCCAGTTCCTCCTTGATCGCCCAACCATCGGTCAGCGGATCGTCGACTCCCGGGAGGAGAAGGGTCGAAGACATCAGCGGCGCCCCGACCGCCTCCAGGAGCGCCAGCGTCGTGCGGTGGTCCGGGATCCGCACGCCCACCGTGCGCTTCTTGGGGTGCAGCATCACCTTCGGCACCTCACGGGTGGCCTTCAGGATGAAGGTGTAGGGGCCGGGCGTCGCGGCCTTGACCGCCCGGAAGACCCAGTTGTCCATCTCGACGAACTGCCCAAGCTTCGCGAACTCGTCCACCACGAGCGTGAAGTGGTGCTTGTCGCTGAGCTGTCGGATCTTGCGGATGCGCGCCAGCCCCTCCCCGTTGCCGAGAAGACAGCCGAAGGCGAAGCCCAGGTCCGTCGGATAGGCGATCAGCCCGCCGGTTTCCAGGATCCGTACCACCTGGCTGAGGGCACGGGGCTGAGGGTTGACGGGGTGGACATCGAAATACTGCGCCATGCCCAAAGGCTACCCCCGGTTCACGGGACGGTGAGCGATATCGCGTCCACCTCCCCGGGCTGAGCAGCAGCTTGACCGGCTACCGACCCCGCAGCGGATCGATCGGCGAGGTCCGCGCAGCCTCCACCGTGACCTGCCCGGGGATCAGCGGCAACGACACGTCCGCGAGACTGACCTGGCAGGTCACCGAGACCCGCACGCTCGCCAACTGGCCCAGCGGACGCGACAGCCCCGCAGTATCGACGGTGACGTCCGTGTGGGCGCAGCGCAGCCCGTGTTGTGCCAGGGCGGCCGCCACCGCAGACGCAGCCGCGTCCTGCCCGGCCCCGGGCGTGCGTTCCAGGGACGCCGCCCTGGCGCCAGCCGCGGCGGCCGAGCCAACGCTCTGATCGGCCAGCGCGATCCTCGCGAAGGTGAGGAGCAACCCGACGAACAGCACCAGCGCAGGCAGCACGACGGCGGCCTCGACCGAGGCTGCCAACCCGCGCTCATCGCGTCGTGTCATGAGTTCGTCAGCCGTTCCGTGGTCACCACGACCGTTTGGCTGACCTCGCGTGGCCAGATCAGTGAGACCGCCCGCCCCGACACAGTTGCCCTCGTCTGACGTGACCCGCGTTCCACGCGCACCGTCACCCCACTGAGCGCGCCGTTGCCTGCCACGGCCGCCGCTTCGGCTTGGCCTTCGAGCCGGTCGCCTCCGAGGGCTGCGGCGCTTGCGGCGCCCTGTTGGGCCGCGGCCAGCGCCGTCGCGTCGGCCCAGGCGACCAACGACCATTGCAGCAACAGCAGGAAGATGCCCAGCGCGACGGGGAGCAGGAGGCTCACCTGCACCGACCCGCTCATGCCCCGTTCGTTGCGCATGTGGTCCATCTTTGCAACCGGGTGGCTCACCTCAGACCGATTCCGGGCACGTTGTGGACAACTTTCGCCGAAGGACCGGCCCAGCCTGGATGGCAAGGCCCCAGCCTCCTCCGCCGGGTCCCGGTGCAATAGGCTGGGGATCTGACGCAGCAGCGTCGCAGAACTCATGAAAGGACACTCATGGTCAAGAAGGTAGCCATCCTTACGGCCGGTGGCTTCGCTCCCTGCCTTTCCGCGGCGATCAGTGGGCTCATCGAGCGCTACACCCAGATTGCCCCGGAGGTGGAGATCATTGCCTACCGCCACGGGTACCAGGGCCTGTTGAAGGGCGACTTCCTCGTCGTCGACGACACCGTCCGGGCCAACGCCGGCCTCCTCGACAAGTTCGGCGGCTCCCCCATCGGAAACTCGCGCGTCAAGCTCACCAACGCCAAGGATCTCGTCAAGCGTGGTCTGGTCGCCGAGGGCGACAACCCGCTGAAGGTCGCCGCTGACCGCCTCGTCGAGGACGGTGTGGACGTGCTCCACACCATCGGCGGCGACGACACCAACACCACCGCGGCCGACCTGGCCGCCTACCTCGCCGAGCACGACTACGGCCTGACAGTGGTCGGGTTGCCGAAAACCATCGACAACGACGTAATCCCGATCCGCCAGTCGCTTGGCGCGTGGACGGCGGCAGAGCAGGGCTCGATCTTCGCCAGGAACATCGTGGCCGAGCACAACTCCGGCTCCCGCATGCTCATCGTGCACGAGGTCATGGGCCGCCACTGTGGCTGGCTCACCGCCGCGACCGCCCAGAATTACCACCAGTGGGTGGCCGACCAGCAGTGGTTGCCTGAGATCGGCCTCTCGAAGGAAGCCTGGGACATCCACGGTATCTACGTGCCGGAGGGTGTCATCGACATCGCGGCTGAATCCGAGCGACTCAACAAGATCATGGATGAGGTCGGCAACGTCACCATCTTCCTGTCCGAGGGGGCTGGGCTTGACGCCATCGTCGCCGAGATGGAGGCCTCCGGTGAGGAGGTTCCGCGTGACCCGTTCGGCCACGTCCGGCTCGACCAGGTGAACCCCGGTGCCTGGTTCGGCTCCAAGTTCGCCGAGAAGTTGGGCGCAGAAAAGGTCATGATCCAGAAGTCTGGCTACTTCTCCCGCTCGGCGGCGGCCAACGACGCCGACCTGGCTCTCATCAAGCAGTGCACCGATCTCGCTGTCGACTGCGCGCTGCGGGGTGAGCCCGGCGTCATCGGACAGGATGAGGAGAACGGCGACGTCCTCAGCGCCATCGCGTTCGACCGGATCAAGGGCGGCAAGCCGTTCGATATCGACCAGAGCTGGTACAAGGAACTGCTGGCGAGCATCGGGCAGGATCTCCCGGCACACGCCGAGGCGCACTGATTCGACTCGACGGCGCCGGTCACCCCGCGGGGTGACCGGCGCTTCCGTTTCACGGCGTCAACGAGGGCGACGGGAAAGTCTGCGGGCGGCGGAGACGATCAGGGCGCCGAGCCCGAGGCCGGTGGCGGCGCCGACGCTGTAGCCGAGGCGGAGGTTGACCCTCATACCGCGCGCGGCCACGGCGGTGCGGACGTAACTGTCGCCGTCGATGGGCGGGAGGCTCTGGTTCAGGCCCCTCAACTCATCGAGGGGCTTCCTCGCCGCCCATCGGCCATCATCAGCTACCCCTTCTGGTTCGGAAGGCCCGTCGGACGCACCAGCGCTCGCGCCTGCAGCCACCTCACCTCCAGCCATCCCCTGTTTCCTGGCTTCCTGATCAGCGATCCGCTTGGCGCGCTCCTCGCGCCAGTCATCCGAGGACCCAACCCAGGCGGCAGACATCAAGATGGTGCTTGCGATCACATTGAACATCAGCATCACCACGATGACCGGGCCGAAGATCGTGACCGCGCTGTTCATGTCGAACACTCCCATCAGACGCCCGGCGATCTGGATCAGCACTGTCAGCGCCACCGCGCCGATGACGGTGCCGACTAGCCAGGGCCGCGGCCGGGCCGACTCGTTGGGCAGCACGACGAAGAGGAACGCCATCAGGATCCAGCAGGCGACGAAGGTGAACACGATCGTGAGCACCGTTAGCAATGTCCCGATGCCCGGAATGTGAGACCAGCCGAGCCACTCCAGCACGTTCACCGAGAAGCTCCCTGAGATCGTGGCCAGCCCCACCCCGAATCCGATGCTGATCAGAAGGCCGAGGAAGATGCCCAGATTCACACCCAGTTCGACGAAGAAGTTCTTACGCCGGGCGGCGTCCTCGAACTCCTGGGTCCACATCACCCGTACGGCGCGCTTGAGGTTGCCAGCCCACTTCGAGCCGGAATAGACGGCGGCGACGAGCGCGAAGCCGCCGACCGATGCCCATTGGCTGAAGGCCTCCGTGATGACGGTGCCGACGGTGGCGGACAGCTGCTGGTCGGCGAGCACCTGCTCGATGAGGCTCAGCACGTCATCCATGAGGTCCGGCCTGAGCACCGTCATGGTCATGCCGAGCGCCGCAAACGTGAACATCAGGATCGGAACCATAGACAGCACCGAGAAGTAGGTGATCCCGGCCGCGAACTGTGGGCCCAACCGCGAGAAGTAGCGGGTATTGGCGGATATCGCGTGCGCGACCGCCGACCGGTTCATCTGACGTTCAATCCATTCCTTCACGCGCAAGACCTTACCCACCCGGGAGTGCTCAGTCGGCATCCGCGCGGGCCAGGTTGCCGACAAGGGGGGCGTTCAGGCAATCCCTGACGACGAAGGTAGACGCGTGGCAGACTCGTTCGAACCAGCACGGATGGAAGTGAGCAGATGAGGTGCCTGACGTGACCCCCAAAGGCCTGTTCGTCGGGCTTGCGACGCTGGACATCGTGTACCGCATTGAGCGGCTACCTCACCCGAACGAGAAGATCACCGCGCATCGGCAGGACCTGGCGGCCGGTGGTCCTGCGACCAACGCTGCCGTCACTTTCGCGGCGCTGGGCGGGGAGGCGGTGTTACTCACCGCCCTTGGCCCTTCGCCCGTTGCGAAGGTGATCAGGGACGAGGTGGAGCGGGCGGGCGTACGGGTGATCGACGTCGCACCGTCTCTGTCCTACGCGCCGCCGGTTTCGTCAGTCATGGTCGACGAGGCCACCGGGGAACGCGCGGTGGTCGGTGGCGACGCCGCGGGAACGCGGCTCGATCCGGTGCCCGACGAGGTCGTGCGCCCGCAACTGGTCGACGTCGACGTGGTTCTGCTCGACGGTCACCACCCGCAGCTGACCACCCCTGCAGGTCGGCTGGCACACCGGGCGGATATCCCGGTCGTGATCGACGCCGGACGATGGAAACCCGTGATGCAGGAACTCATCGGATGCGCCGACGATGTCGTCGCCTCGGCCGACTTCCGCGTCCCCGGCGCCAACGACCCCGATCAGACCGCCCGACTCCTATCGGCGATGGGCGTCCCCGTCGTGGTCACAACGGCCGGTGCGGACCCGGTGAGGTGGCGACGCGGCGATGACTGCGGGGTGGTGGACATGGCGCCGGTCGAGGTCGTCGACACCCTGGGGGCCGGCGACGTCTTCCATGGCGCCTACGCCCATGCACTGGTCGCGGGGTTTGCACTCGTGGACCGGATCCGATTCGCCGGCCGTGCCGCAGGGATCAGGTGCTCACACATCGGCCCGCGGTCGTGGCTGGGTGCGGTCGCCCGCTTGGCAGACCCCTAGACCGCGCGGGCCCGGCGACGGGCCGCCAGTTCGTCCTCTGCCTCGGTGGTGGCACCGTCCGGGCCGGCTGTGCGTTCTCCTGGCAAGGCGGCGAGCGTCCCTTCGAGTTCCCGCCAGACGCTGCTGACCGAGATCATGAACATCCCCTGGCCCCCGCGGGTCAGGTCGAACAGTTCGTTGGCCGACGTGACCTCGTAGACGCTGAAGCCGTCACTCACGAGGGTCAGTTCGGTGAGGTCCTGCGAGCCCCTGTGGTTCAGGTGCTCAATGGCGACGCGGATCTGCTGCAGCGAGATACCGACGTCGAGGAATCGCTTGACCACACGCAACAAGAGGATGTCTCGGAACGAATACAGCCGTTGGGTGCCCGAGCCTTCAGCGTTGCGGATGGATGGGACGACGAGCCCGGTGCGTGCCCAGTAGTCGAGCTGGCGGTACGTGATGCCAGCGACACGGTGTGCGATCGGGCCGCGGAACCCAGTATCGCTCGGGACAGGCGCAAAGTCGCCGTCAAAGAGCACCTCTTGCAGCGCTGGCTTTTCTGACACTCTGCCTCACTTCGTCTCGTAGCCCGGTTGGGCGACCGGCACCCCCCGAAACTAACCCGCGGCCCGCGTTGTGGTCAACGACACACCCAAGGTATCCCCGAATTCTGTCTCCCCTGCTACTGCGGCGCCACCCGCCAGCCGATGGGTCAATCCTCCTCTGACGACGGGTTATCGTCCTCAAAGTCATCTGCGCTCACACTGTCCAGAAATGCCCTAAAAGCCTCAACCTCATCGGTCGACGCTTCCTCAACCTCAACCCCAACTTGATCCATCAGCTCCCTCGGGCATTGAATGGGCCAACCCAGCCGAAGGGCGATCGCCACGCAGTCGCTCGGCCGGGCGTCGATGATGCTGCCTCCGGCATGGAGCTCCGCCTGGTAGACGCCCTCCTCCATCGCGGAGATCACCACCAGCCCGACACCTGGTTCGACCATCGTCAGGACGGCGGCCAGCAGGTCGTGCGTCATGGGTCGGGCGGGTACTTCGTCCTCGAGTGCCGAGGCGATCGCGGCCGCCTCCTGGTTTCCGATCCAGATGGGAAGGGAGCGCGTCCCGTCCTCCTCCTTCAGCAGAAGCACCGGCGGGTCCTCAGGCGTCAGCAACCGGATACCGATGACAACGAGTCCGATCATGGACACCACCGTAGCTCACCTCCCCATCGACGTTGGTCAGTTGATCTGGCCGTGCAGAAGCGCAGCGTGGGCCTGCATGACGATCTTGTACAGGTCGAAGACGACCTCGGGTGGAGGGCCGGAGCGACGGCGGTACTGCTCAAGCGCCTGTTCCACGAGTGCCGCCTCCATGGTGGCCGCCTGATGCAGGACGCGCATCTGACGAAGATCCATGCCATAGCCCACCAACTTCTTCGCAGACGCCGCGAGCGCCACCGCCTCCCTGCCGTAGAGCTGGGAACCGCGGCGGGGCTGGATGACCCGCATCCGCTCGAGTTGGATCAGCGACGCTTCACCGAGCCCGGACTCCTCAAGCACCTGTCGGCGGGTCAGGAGAGCCTGCCCGTTACTTCTGGTGGTCGCCCTTGGCTCGGGCGCCGGTTCCTCCTCGGGCGCCTCCAGACTCGGCGGCGGTTCCCCTCGGTCGAGGGCCTCCAATTCCTCACGGATGACCTTCAATGGCAGGTAGCGGTCCCGTTGCGCGCGCAGGACATAAAGGAGCCGGTCGACATCCTCCTGACTGAAGCGTCGGTATCCGGACGGCTGCTGTCGATCCGGCGCTATCAGACCCTCGGCCTCGAGGTATCGCAGCTTCGATACGGAGATGTCTGGGAACTCCGGTCGGATCATCTCCAGTACGCGGCCGATGGTTCGTGCCGCGCCAGGCATCAGTGCGTTCCGTGCTCACTCAGCGAGATGGTGGCGCGGTACTTGCCGATCTGGATCTCGTCCCCCTCACGCAGGACGGTGCGACCGTCGAGCAGCGCCCGGTTCACATACGTCCCGTTGAGGCTGCCGAGGTCCTCCAGATACAACTTGCCCCCGCTGCGCACGAACTTCGCGTGATGACGGCTGACGGTGATGTCGTCAAGGAAGATGTCGGATTCCGGATGCCGACCGACGTTGGTGATGTCTGCGTCGATCAGGAAACGGTTGTAGTTGCCCGTGCCACGGTTGACGATCAGCAGCGCGTTGCCAGGGGCCAACTCCTTGACTGCCGCCAGCTCCTGTTCGGACAGGTTCACCGAGGACCGGTCGTCGGTTGTGATCGGCAGGAGTGTGGTGGTGTCGCCGGTGGAATCCGCGAGGGGTGAACCGCACACGCTGCAGAACCGCGCCTCGACAGGGCTCTCAGATCCACACTTCGGGCACTTCATATCTGCACTTCCTCGTCGGCATCGGCTGGGACGTTCGGGTCCACTTTCGGACAACGCTACCCGAAAGAGCTTAGCGCCCGCCGTGATAGGTGTTAACGCGGGCGGGCGAACTGGTTGGTAGGCGGCGTGACAACCGTGGAAATGTCCACCTGCGTGAGCTGTGTGATCGTGACCGAGCCCTCGACCCGGTCGCCCTCGACCTCGCTGACCAGCCCCCCACGGAACCGGGCCCCGGCCTCCAGTGTGGCCGGGTCACCGATGGCGTCGATGATGTAAGGCGCATTCAGGACGGTGCCGTCTGCCGTCACGTTGCCCTGTTCATCCATCAGGAAGTGGGACCTCATCACGAGCCGCACGGAATCGTTGAGCTCGATCACCTCCGCCCCCGCATCCCGCAGTTCTTCTATCGCGTCGAGCAGCAGCTCAGCGGTGACCCGGCCCTCGGGGTCAAGGATCTCGATTCGTACGCCGGGCCCCACCGCTGGGACAGTGCCCGCGAGGATCTCGGCCTGCACCAGGCGGCGTTGGGCCTCCTCTCGGGCCGCCTGGTCCCGGTCGGCGCCGCTGACCAGTTCGGTGCGTGCCTGTTCGAGTTCGCCGACCTGGTCCTCAAGCCGCCTCGTTTCCGCGGTCACGTTGTCGAGAAGTTGGATGAGGTCGGCCTGCCTGACGTTCGAGAACTCCGGTTGCGCGTTTTGTGAGCGGATCGTCGTGACGACGAGCAGCGCGGTCAGGAGCAATGCGATCCCGATCGAGAACTGGCCCCGGTTGGGCCGGAAAAAGTCCTTGAGGAGGTTGCGGCGGGGGGCCGCGGCGCGCCTGGCTCGCCCAGGGTTCGAGGACTCCGGTTCCGGCGGCGTCAGCGGCGTCTGATCAGGCATGCAGCAGTGCCCTGCGGATCGCTGCGGCGTTCGTGAAGATGCGGATGCCGAGGACGACCACGACACCGGTCGACAGCTGGGACCCGACTCCGATCTGGTCGCCGACGAAGACGATCAACCCGGCAATCACGACGTTGGACGAGAATGACACGAGGAAGACACGGTCAGAGAACGTCCCTTCCAGGTAGGCACGGGTGGCGCCGAGAATCGCATCGAAGGCCGCGACGATCGCGATCGGTAGATACGGAGCCAGAACGGGAGGCAACGTCGGCTGGAGGACAAGACCGAGAATCACCCCCAGCACAAGACCCAGGATTGCGAACACGTCTCCTCCTATCCCTGCTCCGCATGACGGAGCGTCATGCCCGCGTCGGCTGCGAGGAGCAGGTCACTATCCGACGACGTCACGGCCATGGTTATCCCGTAGTTCTGGCTCAGGAACTGCCACCACACGGCCCCTGCCGTCTCATTGAATCTTGCTTGCAGATTACTCGCATCCCCGATCACCTCCAGCCGGTAGGGCGGAGACAGCGACACATAGTCGACCGTGATCGCCGCCCCGGCCGAACGGATCGGCGTGAGCGTGGTCAGTCGTCGACCATTGATGCTGATGGCCTCTGCCCCTGCCTGCCACAGCCCGTTCACCAGGCGCACGATGTCCCCGTCGAGGATCACCCCCTTGGTCCCTTCCGCCTCAGGGGCGTCACCCACGACCACCACGATGCCGGGGCCGACCACGGCCGTCGCACCTATGGACAATTCGAGTTCCTGCAGGCGGGCGCGTTCGTCGGGGTCACCGAGGGCAGCCTGCTGGAGGTCGCGCACTTCCTCGTCCAAGGCCGTGACGGTGTCGCCTAGCTCATCCTGACGTTCACGGGCAACCGTGATCCGTTCGAGCAGCTCGGCGCGTTGTTCGGCTGCGGTACCCGCTCCCCTGGTGGTCTGGACCGCCGCAACCGTGATCAGCAACGTAGCCAGTGCGATCGTGACGACGTGCACCCACCTGTTCGACCTCGGGTGCTTGGTCGAACGGTACTCGGGCTCCAACGCCCCCTCCTGCAGGTCGGTCAGGAGCGTCATGCTTGCGTCAGGACGTCTCGCCACGCACCAACCTCACAGCCTCACGAACGTAGAGCAGCCCGGCGACCCAGTAGGCCACCGCACCGACGACACCCAGGATCCACCCCAGCCAGTGCGCCCACGGCCAGTCGAGGGATGAGGGCGCGCCCAGCAGGATCAGGGGCAGCGACAGCAGGATCAGGAACGTTCCTGTCTTGCCGATCCAGTTGACGGGCAGGGCCACCATGTCATGTTTCCGGAGAATCGGCAGGAGCAGGGCAAGCATCACATCACGGGCGAGGAGAACGACCACGAACCAGATCGGCACGATCCCGCGCACCAGCAGCGCGACCACCGTGGCGAGGATGTAGAGCCGGTCTGCGATCGGATCGAGTCTGGCTCCCAGCTCGGTGCGCTGCTTCAGGCGCCTGGCGAGAAAACCGTCGACCCAGTCGGTGGCTCCGAACGCGGCCAGCAGAACGACCGCCGCCACGTCATGCCCGAGGATGATGAGCGCAGAGAACACCGGCACCGAGAGGAGCCTGACGAACGAGACGACGTTCGGGATGGTCAGGACCTTGTCGGTGTCGTACTCCTGGACGGGGACCAGCTTGGATTGCACCCCTACAGCCTAACGGGGCTTTGTGTCAGCCGGACCCCCGTCGGGAACCGGCAGGGTCGCGCGCTGGTATGCGTCCTCGATGTGCGGGCCGACCACATCCCAGGAGAAACGTCGCGCGAGGCGCCACGCTGCGAACGGGTCGCACGGTTGCGCGAGCCTTTCCCGGATCCGGGCGACGGCCGCCGAAACGTCGCCTACGGGGAAGAAACCGACCACGTCGGCATCGGATGCCACCGCACGGAACGCGGGAAGGTCGCTGGCGACCACGGCGACGCCGCGGGCGAGTGCCTCCACCAGCACCATGCCGAAAGACTCGCCGAACAGGTTCGGTGCGACCAACACCGCAGCCCCTGCCAGCACCTCTCCCAGCGCCTCGTCGGTCAGCCGCCCCAGTTCGGTGACCTTGGGAGCACCCGATCCGCCGGGGCCCACGGCGATGAAGTCGGCCTCAGGGACCAGGCCGGCCGCCTCCACGAACGCCTCGTAGCCCTTGCGCCGTTCGGTGAGTCGACCCACGAACACCACCCTCGGGCGACCCGTCCGGGCCTCGGGTGGCGTCGGCAACTCGATCGCGTTCGGGACGATGCGCGGCTCCCCGGCCCCGATGGTGTTGACCAGAGCGGCCGCGGACGGCGACACCGCGAGGCTGACCCGGTTCGGCAGACGCAGCGCGCGTCGTCGCAGCAGTTGGGTGACCGGCGTGCGCGGGGTGAACGCGGCGTGATGAGTCACGACCAGGGGTACCGGGCAGCGTGACGCGGCCGCGAAGCCCACACCCGGCGTCAACGGCTCATGGACGTGCGCGACATCGAACCCGGTCAACCCCGCTAGCAACGCCCTGGATTGGGACGGCCGCAGCGCCAACCGGGCGACGGAGCCGTTGAACGGCAACGCGACGGCCGCACCGAGCAGCGTCACCGGAACCGCGGCATCGACCCGTCCGACCCCCGGTGCAAACACCCACGGCTCATGCCCCCTGCCCTGCAACCATCGGGCAAGCCCGAGCACGTGGGTAGCCACTCCCCCAGGAACGTCCAGGCTGTACGGCACCACCAGCGCGATCCTCAAAGGAACAGCTTTCTGAGCATCAACCAATTCGACGGCGACGCGGCGACCGCCTCCGCGAAGTGGCCCACCGCCTCCTGCATCATCGACGTCGGGTCGCCTGGCGCGATGGCGTCGGTGACGCTGATGCTCAGGCGTCCCCCTTCGAACCGGGTGGTGGCGACCCGGAGGTCCGCGCCGGTGCGCCTGGCCAGCAGCGCCGGCCCGGCTGGCACCTTCACCGTCCCGGCACCGGGCCACTGGACGGCGAGGCCGCGGCTGGAGAGGTCCCGGTCGCTCAGGAGGCAGACAATTTTCCCGGCCCTGACGGCGTCCGCGAGGCTGCGCATCAGGTCGGGTCCGTCAACGGGATGGATCTCCATCCCCATGCCGTCCCTGGCCGCCCGGAACCGCTCGTACAGGCCGTCCGGGAGTCGTTCGGCGACCGAGACGACCTTGATGCCGATCCGGGCACACCAGGCCCCCGCGAAGTCCCAGGATCCCATGTGCGGCAGGGCCAGCACCAGGCCAGGCCCTGCCAGTGAGTCGCGCAACTTCGCGATGTCGGTCGCGGCGACGTCGACGGTCTGGAGGATCTCCTCATCGCTCCAGCCCGCGAGGCTGAACGACCAGAAGGTGTTGCGCAGCCAGGCCTCGACCAGCCGGGTTCGATCGCGCCTCGTCATCTGGCGTCCGGTCGCCAGGGTCGCCGTGTGTTCCCATGCGCGCACCGGCGCAAGGGGGAGCAGCGCGAGGCCGGGTGCGAGGCCGCGGGCCAGCGCGTCGCCCAGACGTCTGGGGATCCGCCCTCCCACGGCCCAGGCGAGAGCGCTGAGCGTCAGTCGTGCCACGCCTCAGCCAACAGCTCGCGCCCTTCACCGAGCAGTTGCGGCACCGGGCGGGTCTGCCCGATCACCGGCATGAAGTTCATGTCGCCGGTCCACCGCGGCACGATGTGCTGGTGGAGGTGCATCGAGATGCCAGCCCCCGCCACGGCCCCCTGGTTCATGCCCAGGTTGAAGCCGGTCGGCCGCGACACCCGCCTGACGACCTGCATCGCGCGCTGCGTCAGCTCGGCCACTTCACGGGTCTCATCGACCGTGAGGTCGGGATAGTCGGCAACGTGTCGGTAGGGGCAGACCAGGAGGTGCCCGGGCGAGTAGGGAAACAGGTTCATCACGACATAGGCGTGCTCACCTCTGGCGACGATCAGGCCGTCCTCATCGGTGCGTCCGGGCGCAGAACAGAACGGGCAGTCGTCATGTCCCTTCGGTTTACCTTCGCCGTTGATGTAGACCATCCGGTGCGGCGTCCAGAGCCGTTGGAACGCGTCTGGCACCCCAGGGAGCGTGTCGCTGAACTCGATCTCAGGCATCGGCGCTCGGCGATTCGTTCGATCGAGATGCGACGAACGCGACGATGTCCTCGACGGCCTGCGCCGCCGGGACGCCGTTTCGCTGCGAACCGTCGCGGAACCTGAACGACACCGAACCGGCATCGCGGTCGTCGCCGCCGGCGATCAGCACGAACGGGGCCTTGTGCTTCGAGGCGTTACGGATCTTCTTGGCGAACCGGTCGTCCGACTCGTCGAACTCGACCCTGATCCCCCGCGCCCGCAACTGGTCGACGATGCCCTGCAGGTAGCCGTCGAACTCTGCTGCCACGGGCACCGCCGTCACCTGCACCGGAGCCAACCAGGCCGGGAAGGCACCGGCATAGTGCTCGATCAGGACCCCCATGAACCGTTCGATCGAGCCGAACTTGGCCGAATGGATCATGACGGGCTGCTGACGGCTGCCGTCAGGCGCGGTGTATTCGAGGCCGAACCGCTCCGGCTGGTTAAAGTCGTACTGGATGGTCGACATCTGCCAGACCCGGCCGATGGCGTCCTTGGCCTGGATTGAGATCTTGGGGCCGTAGTAGGCGGCACCTCCCGGGTCCGGCACGACGGTCAGGCCGGACTCGTCGGCGATCTGCTGCAGGATGGCGGTGCCTTCCTCCCATTGCTGGTCGGAACCGATGAACTTGTCCCTCTTCTTTCCATCCTCGTCGCGGGTGGAGACCTCCAGCGCGACATCGGTGAGCCCGAAATCGTTGAGCAGCGAGAGGATGAAGCGCAGCAGGTGGCGGACCTCATCCGGGGCCTGCTCCTTCATTACATAGCTGTGCGAGTCGTCCTGCGTGATGGAACGCACCCGGGTCAGCCCCTGCACCACTCCGGACTTCTCATCACGGTAGACCGTGCCGAACTCGAAGAACCGCAGCGGCAGCTCACGGTAGGAGCGGCCGCGCGAGGAGAAGATGAGGTTGTGCATCGGGCAGTTCATGGCCTTTAGCCGGTATGCCTGCCCGCCCTTGACGACGTTGCCCTGTTCGTCACGCACGGCGTCTTCCAGGAGGGGTGGGAACATGCCGTCGGCGTAGTAGGGCAGGTGCCCGGAGGTATAGAACAACTCCTCCTTGGCGATGTGTGGGGTGCCGACATAGTCGAACCCCTCCTCGATGTGGCGGGTGCGGACGTAGTCCTCCATCTCCCGCTTGAGCACGCCTCCCTTGGGGTGGATCAGGGGAAGGCCGGAGCCGACGAGCTCGTTGAAACTGAACAGGTCGAGTTCGGTGCCGAGCTTGCGGTGGTCGCGCTTGGCCGCCTCCTCAAGCCGAGTCCGGTACGCCTGCAGCTCCTCCTTGGTGGGCCAGGCGGTGCCGTAGACGCGCTGCAGGTCGGCCTTCGACTGGTCGCCGCGCCAGTACGCGGCGGAGGTGCGGGTCAGCGCCCAGCCGTTGCCCAGGTAGCCGGTGTTGGGCACGTGGGGGCCGCGGCAGAGGTCCTTCCAGGCCACGCTGCCGTCCCTGCGGACGTTGTCGTAGATGGTCAGGTCGCCCGCACCGACCTCGACGGAGGAGCCGTCGTCGGCGGAGGCGCTACCCTTGTCGGCGATCAGCTCAAGCTTGAACGGCTCGTCGGCCAACTCGACGCGGGCCTCGTCGTCGGTGACCACCCGCCTGACGAACCGCTGGCGCTCCTTGACGATCTGGCCCATCCGCTTCTCGATGGCCTTCAGATCTTCGGGGGTCAGGGCGCCGGTCTGGAAGTCGTAGTAGAACCCGTCGGTGATGGGTGGGCCGATGCCCAGTTTCGCGTCGACGAACAGGTTCTGGAGTGCCTGTGCGGTGACGTGCGCCGCGGAGTGGCGCACGATGCCGATGCCTTCGTCGGAGTCGATCAGGATCGGCTCGACGAAGTCGCCGTCGACGAGTTCGCGCTGCAGGTCCCTTGACTCGCCGTTGACACGCATCGCGACGACGGCGCGATTGTCGCCGAAGACGTCGAGACCGGTGGTCGTGGCAGTCAACTCCACCTGTTCCGCATCGTCGTTTCGGCGGACGGTGATGACTCCACTCATCGGTATCTCCTGGTACTTGGTTGATCGGCCTGGTTGCCAGCGTCCATTGTGCCGCTTCCGGTTCCGGGGAGCCAGCAGGGCCGGCAGGAGACTGCCGGCCCTGTGGCTCACCTGTCAGTTGTCCGTCCGCGGATCAGCGGAAGCGGACGATGTTGTTGAACACGAACTCGTTTGCTGTGCTGTAGTGCCACTTGCCCGCGGAGTCACGGACACCGGAGACGACGGTGGCCTCGACGTAGCTGCGGCACCCGTTGCGACCCGTCTGGGCCGTGTCGCACACCGTGCGCCACCTGCGCGAGTCGGCGGCGGTCCAGGAACCGTCGTGTCCGAGCGGGTTGGCGGCCCACTGGGCCCTGGTCATCAGCGGGAGGTAGGTGAGGTTGTTGAACACCCACCCCTTCGAGTGGACGAAGGTGCCACCCACCCGCTTGATCTGGCTGGCCCAGATCTCCGTCCGGCACCGCTCAGTCTGCGAGTAGGCCTCGCAGGAGGTGTACCAGGTCCGCCCGCCCGAAATATGGAACCCGGGCGTGGTGTAGATGTCGACGGGAGGCTCTGGGGTCGACGTGGCAGTCGGCGTCGGCGTAACCGTTGGGGTGACGGTCGGCGTCGGCGTAACCGTCGGAGTGACCGACGGCGTCGGCGTAACCGTTGGGGTGACCGACGGCGTCGGCGTAACCGTTGGGGTGACCGACGGCGTCGGCGTAACCGTCGGAGTGACCGACGGCGTCGGCGTAACCGTCGGAGTGACCGACGGCGTCGGCGTAACCGTCGGGGTGACCGACGGCGTCGGGGTCGGTCGGACGATGTTCGTGCAGCCGATTTCGCGCTCGGGCAGCACCGGGTTGATGCCCGGTTCGGTGAAGACCACCTCGCTGGCGATCATGTGGGTGTTGTCCTTGGCCTTGAACACGAACCGCACCTGGCTGGCCTCCACCCCGAGCTCGAGGGTCACCACCGGCCCGGTACCGGCCTGACCGACGACCGTCACGGGATCTCCCAACGCAGTCCACGTGCCCTGCTGGTTGACCTCGGTCTGGATCGAGACGGGCCAGGACTCGGTCGACCCGTCCGCGTAGAAGTACCACACGGCCTGGCTGAGTTGCCCGGCCTCCGCGAAGGTGGCCGTCAACGTGTCGGTCGCATTCTTGTTCGAAGACTTCCAGTTCGACCAGGCCTTGTCCGTTAACACACCGTTGGTCAGCCCGGCAGTGCCGTAGCCCGGTTCGGTAAAGGTGGCCGTCAGGGTGGGTTTGGCCGACTTCGCGACTGGGACCGTCGGCTGGACCTCGACCACCAGCTTCACCGGGGTGGTCTTGCCATCGGGCAGAGTTGCGACGCCTGCGACCTCGAACGAACCGACCTGTGCCAGCAGGGCATCGTCGATGCTCTCCCAGGCGACGGGAACCGCGGTCGTTCCAGCGGCAGGGTCGTCGCCGCGCACCAGCACGGTGGCCGGTAGGTCCCCGATCATGCCCGGCGCCGCAGCAACGCGGGCATCGACGACGCAGGCGCCCTCGATGACGTGGACCGAAGCGGTCACCGCGGTGGTGACGCCCGGCAGCGCCTGGATGGTCCCGGCGACCGTGAACTGGCCGGGCTCCGAGACCGCTGCCTGCTCCACGGCGTCCCAGGCGACGGCGATTTCCCGCGTGGTGCCGTCGACCGAGGTCGCGCTCACCGTCTCCGGCAGGGGCGGGAGTTGCCCGACAAGGGTGGTCACCGAGACAGGGGCGACCGAGTCGACCGTCAGGTCCTGGATCTTCCAGACCTGGTTCGCGCCCGAGTTGGGCCGGTACATCGTCACTGCCGAACCGTTGGCGGTCGCCTGGCCGCCCACCTCGAGAAGCGCCGCCTCTGCGACGTTGACGAGGCTGTAGGTGCCGTCCCCGGGCGTCGAGATCGTCCATTCGTCGCCACCATGGTCCCCGGTCAGGGGTTCGCCGTCGAGGGAGGTGATCTTGAACCTGGCCTCGTTGGTGTAGTCGTCGCCGATGCGCTCGATGCGCCACAACTGGTCGCGTGAGTCGGCGCTGTCACGGATGGTGCGGTCGTCGCTGAGGGACCGGCCCGACTGGCTGCCGAGGATGCGGTAGACGTGGTCGGCCTGACCGAGCGCCGTGGTCGCATCGATGTCGGAGACAGCCGTGACCTCGAAGGTGACGACAGAGCGGGCAGGCACGGTCAGGTCGGCCACACCGTCAACGACCGCAACGGGTGTTCCGGTGACCAGTGGCGAGCCCTCCGTCGTGACGATCGGGGTGACGGTCGCGCCGTCGTGCGAGCCGAATCCGGCCAGGTCGAGCCGGACGACCCGCTGGGACTCCCCCGCGTTGACGTGCACGATGCTCGCGCCGACGCCGTCAGGGTTGATCGAGGCGGTGGTGTTGGAGTTGTCGGTCTTGATCATCGTCGAGCCCGGCTCGATGTAGTGGGTGAAGTTGCGCACCGTGTTGAACTTCGAGTTCGTGTAGATCGGGCAGGTCTCCAGCGTGTCGTTCGCCGTGCAGTCGAAGGGCAGCTGGATCTCGCCCCAGTTCATGCCGAGGGCGGATTCGCCGCCTGGGGCCATGTTGTCGTAGTCCTCGACGACCTGCCAGAACACCCAGGCATCGGATTCGAGGAGGCGGAGGTCGTCGACGATGTGCTGCGCCTGGCCGAGGCCAGGGGCCATCGACACAAAGTCCTGGCTGCTTCCCCAGTTGCCGCCGACCTCGCTCATCCACAGCGTCTTGTCTGCGATCTTGGCAAGGTCGCGCACGGTGGTGCGCCCGCTGGTGCCGTAGGTGTGGACGTTCATCTGATCGACCGCCGCACGCGTCTCATCGGTGTAGGCGAGCCAGTTGGTGGCGAACGTGCCGGGGTTGGTCTCGTCCATCGCGGAGACCACCGCATCCGAGGAAGAGGCGGACAACTCCTGCGCGAGTGCCTGGATAACTTGGCTCTGCAGGGTCGGGCCGGCGTGCGCACCTTCCTGGCGGCCACCGGTCGGGTTGCCGTCCGCGCCTAACTGGGTGCTCCAGTAGTTGGTGTTGGGCTCGTTCAACGGATCGATGGTGTCTACCTCGATGCCGTGTGCCTCCTCAAGGCGCTCGACGGCGCCGACCATATAGGCGGCGAAGTCATCGACCTTGTCCGAACGGATCTGGTCCGTGGTCGAGCTGAACCCACCCGATGTGAACCCCGAAACGGTCTGGAACCACGGCGGGGAGTTGGAGAACGCCTCCCAATGACTGATGTCGTCCTTGATGCGCTCGACCCACCACCTCTGGGTGGCGTCGGCGTCATCGTTCCAGTGCTCCTCGTTGTCCGGGTCCCACCAGTCCTTGTCGGTGCGCGTCGTCCCCTCGGGGGCCTTCCACCAGCCCTCGACAGCACCGCCTGCGCGGAGGTAGGCAGGCACGTCGGGCGCGTTGCCGCCGCCGACGTTGTAGCGGGCAATGTTGAGACGCAACCCGTCCTGTCCGAAGATCAGGTCGTAGAGCTCTTCTCGGATCTCGTCGGGATAGTCTCCCGTGGCGTTTGCGAACCAGATCAGCGACGTCCCCCAACCCTCAAAATCGGGGTTCTGATACGTCGGGTCGACGACGACGGTGACGTCGGGGTCGGCTGAGTCAGCAGCGGCGACCGACTGTGCGGTCGGGATCAACGAGGCCGCCAACGCGCCGCACGCGAGTATCGCTGCAGCCTTGGCAATGGGTGTCTTCATCGACTTCCTCTCGGCAGTGAGAAATCCCCCGGATCGGGTGATGTTTACGTCACCATAGCAGGTTGATGTTTGCGCAACCAGGGGGCAACTAGACTTCTCCCTCTCACCGAAGGAGAGTCATGAGCACCACTACTCCCATCTCGATGGCCGACGTCGCACGCCATGCAGGCGTCTCGGCACAGACCGTCTCTCGCGTCTCCAACGGGGCACCCGGAGTCAAGGGCCCCACCCGTGAGCGCGTACTGCGCGCCATGCGGGAACTGAAGTACCGGCCGAACTCCGCCGCACGGGCGCTCAAGCGCGGCTCCTTCCGTTCGATCGCCGTCGTGCTGAGCGACTTGTCGAGCACCGGCAACCTGCGCACACTGCGGGGCGTGGTCGAGGCGGCCGCAGCGAGCGACTACTCGGTGACGGTGCGAACCCTCGGAGCCCTGACGAACGAGTCGCTACGGGGGGCGTTCGACCGGCTCTCCGAGAGCGCGGTGGACGCGGCCGTTCTCCTGGTCGAGATGGACGCGTCGGCCGAACTGAACCTCGACACCCTTCCGCTCGACCGGCTAGTGATCGTCGACTCCCATGCAGCAACGGCATTTCCCGTCGTAGACAGCGACCAGGCAGCCGGTGCTCGACAGGCGGTCGATCATCTGTTAGCGCTGGGGCACCGGGGCATCCACCACGTTTCGGGACCGGCCCGCTCCTTCTCAAGCCGCGCAAGGGCAGCAGCTTGGCGCGAGCGCATCGAGGAGCGAGGCCTCTACGCCCCGGACCTGATCCAGGGCGACTGGTCGGCCGAATCCGGCTATCAGGCAGGCCACCGGCTAGCCGACCTCGGCTCGGCGACCGCGGTGTTCGTGGCCAACGACGAGATGGCGCTCGGCCTGCTGCGGGCGTTCGGCGAACGCGGCGTCCGCGTGCCCGAGGACATTTCAGTGATCGGTTTCGATGACATCGAACTCGCGCCGAACTTTCCTGTCCCCCTGACGACGGTGCACCAGGACTTCGACCGGGTCGGGGCGCTGTGCGTCGAGACGGTCCTGCGTCAGATCGACAGCGGTGTCGTCACCCCTGGCCTGACCGTCGTCCCCACCCGACTGGTGGTTCGCGCCTCGACCTCGGCACCCGACTGATGCGCTCAACTATGGTTACGTAACCATTTTTCGGCTAGAGTCGTGCCCGGCCCCCAGCCCGAGCGCAGCAAAGGAGCATCGCCTTGGCACGAAAACACCTGCAGGCAACGGTAGGGACACTGGCTGTTGCATTGATGATCGGGGTCTCCCCCGCATCGGCCGACGTCCCAACCGTCCCGGAACCCGTCACATACACCAACTACCAGGCGATCCAGGATCCCGGATCCGGCGCCTCCGGCTACTTCCAACCGCTGTGGTACGACACCGATGGACGCCACATCCAGGCCCACGGCGGCCAACTCGTCGAGGCCGGGCAACTCGGGGTCGACGCCGATGAGATCATCGAAGGGCGCGACGCCGCAGGCGAGACGGTCTACTACTGGTACGGGGAGGACCGTTCCAACGGGTACTGGAACAGCCCGGGCGTATCCGTATACAGCAGCAGCGACACGCTCAACTGGAAGAACGAAGGCGTCGCCCTCCGCTCCGTCACCACGAAGGACCAGCTGCTCGACCCCTACTTCGACTCTCTCTACGACACCGTCGACGATGCGGGCCAGCCGCGTGCCGACCGCGTCGATGAGGTGTTCTACCACCTGAACGTCTCTTCGACGGCACCAGACGGCTCCGGCCAACTTGCCGCCATCTTCGAACGGCCAAAGGTGTTGTACAACGCAGCGGACGACACGTGGGTGATGTGGTGGCACTCGGACGGCCAGATCACCCTCGGCGGCTCGAGCTACGCCCGCTCGCTCGCGGCGGTGGCCGTCTCGGATTCGCCCACGGGCCCATTCACGCTGACGGGCGCGTTCCGGATGCCGAACCGCGCCAACTACCAGGCGTGCACCAGTTCGGCCGTCCCCGGCCAGGCCCGCGACATGACGGTGTTCAAGGACGACGACGGCACCGCCTGGATCCTCTACTCGTCCGAAGAGAACTACTCGCTGTACGTGACAAGGCTCGATGAGCACTACACGAATGTCGAGCACACGACGACGACCGACGCGATCGGCTTCCAGTACTCCGAGGACGGCAACTACCCGGTGCTGTTCGCCGACGGCGCAGCAGGCTCACCCGTGAGGGGTGAAGACTTCCAGATCGTCAGGGAGTGCGGGCACCTGGAGGCACCGGCCGCATTCAAGTTCGACGACCGGTACTACGTCGTCACCTCAGGTGCGACGGGCTGGGCTCCGAACCAGCAGACCTACTATTCGGCGGATTCGCTGACGGGTTCCTGGATCCGCGGCGTCGATCCTGACGAGACCTACGAGACGGTCAACTACCAGTCGATCCCCGAGGGCGGCGACGGTCGACTCGCGGTCGGCGACTCACGCAAGACCACCTTCGGCTCACAGTCGACCAACGTGTTGGCCCTCGACGCGGCCAACGGCAAGTTCATCTACATGGGTGACCGCTGGAACGCCGGCGAGGCAAACTCCAACTACGTGTGGCTCCCGATCACCATCGGGGAGAACGGGGCGCTCATGATGCGCAACCCAGCCGCGGAGGACCCAACCCGCTGGGGCTCGGGATGGGATGAGAGCTACTGGGATGATCACGGCTCCGGCCCGGGGATCTGGAAGGTGACGGATGCCCGCCTGCCCGATTCCGTGCGCACGGACGACGACTTCGACGCCGTCCTGCCTGACACCGTCGAGGTCACCCTCGACGGTCGGACGAGCGAAGTTGCCGTCTCATGGGACGCTTCAGCCCTGACCGCTGGTGGCACCGCCATATTGCGTGGCACCCTGGCCGCCGGTTCCGGGTTCACCGCGGGGCGCGAGTTCACCCGCACGATCGACGTGGTGGGCAGCGGCCTCCACAACATCGCCAGGGTGGCCTCCGTCACGGCCTCCAGCCGCCAGGATCTCGCCGCCACCACCATTGACGGCAGCCTCGCCAAGGGCTGGGACGACTGGACCGGCGGCGGCTACCCCCGCAACAGCACCCTCACCTATACCTGGAATGGGCTCCGCAGCGTCGATCAGCTGGTCGTCCACACCTACCAGGACGGTTCTACGGTGACATGGCCCGACACCATCAAGGTCGAATACCTGACGCCCGAGGGCACGTGGCGACAGGGGCCATCGACCGCCGTGCCGCAGGATGCGGGCGGTCCGGCCCCCACCGTCACCATCGACCTGGCCGATGTACCCCCGACCTCAGCGGTGCGCCTCGGGTTGACCACCGCCCGCAACACCTGGCAGTCGATCACCGAGGTCGAGATCTTCGGCTGGGCTCCCGGTTCCGGTGACGGCGTGAGTGCAATCTCGGTCGACGGCGACGCCATCGCCGACTTCGAGCCAGGCGTGCCCACCTACCGCGACGCCGCACACGATCCGGCCACCTCTGAGGTGACGGCGGTGGCTGCGGGTGGGTCCGTGGTGTCGGTGGTCCAACCCTCGGCTGATGCACCGTACGCCTACGTGACCGCCACCAACCAACTGGATGGTCGTCCGGTCAGCAAGGACACCTGGGTGGTGCTGTTCGGCACCGGTTGCTCGGCGGTGACCGCGCCTTGGCGCACTGCCGGCCCATCCGGCACGAGGTTCTGTCAGGGGCCTGGCGGTCATTTCGAGATCGTCGACAACGGCGGCGGCGCCTGGACCTCAACCGATGAGCTGGGCGTCATCGCTCGACCGGACGTGTTGGGGGTCGGCGATTCGATCGTGACCACCGTCACCTCCGTCGACTCGGGAGGCAACAGCGACCCGCGGGTCGGCCTCGTGGTCCGCAATGACGTCTCGGCACGCACCCCCGGATACGCGCTCGTCGCGGTCAGCCCGAAGGGGGCTTTCGTTCAGTGGGACGACAACGGCAACGGCTACATTGATTCGGAGTCGACGCCCGTGGCGGTTGCCGCCGGGCCCGTTCAACTGAAGTTGGAGCGCACCGCCCTCGAGACGGTCACGGCCTACTGGCGGTCGGCCGAGGGCGAAGACTGGACCCCGGTCGGGTCGGCACCCCTGCGCTCGACAGACGCCAGGCTCGATGCGGGCGTATTCGGGTCAGGAAACAACCGCCGGGGTGAGGCACGCTTCGTCCTGGATTCGACGGCGGTCGGCTCGGCAAGCCAACCAACACCCACGCCAACACCAACACCAACACCAACACCCACGCCAACACCAACACCCACGCCAACACCAACACCAACACCCACGCCAACACCAACACCCACGCCAACCCCAACACCAACACCCACGCCAACACCAACACCCACGCCAACCCCAAGTCCTACGCCGACGGTCAGTGCGTCCCCGAGCGCCACGCCCACGGTGCAGCCGACCCTCACTCCCACACCACGGCCCTCCGGAACACCCACCCCTTCGGCCCCGAGCCAGGTGGACCTGTACACAACGCCCGGATTGCACCTCGTGAACGGTCGCCGCTGGTTCACCTCATGTGAGCCGTACTCACAGACCGTCCGTTGCCGAACCGACATCGTCGCGACGACGACCACGCGGCAGCAGGGCCGATTCGTGACGACGACCGGTTGGACGTTCAACAACCTGACGTACCTTCCGTTGATGACCAGGACCCAGTGGGCGGGCAACCCGCTCGGACGGTCGGGTTCTTTCACCTCATCCGGCCGGCAGTGGCGCACCGAGTGCGACACCGCAGCCACGGGGCGCAACGGTTGCCGCTCGTACCTCACCACGGAAGTCGTGATGCGCACATCCGCTGGGTACAAGGTGGTGATGCAGGAGGTATTCAACAGCCGCGTGCTGTTCCGCTGACCCCTCGCTGCAGACGGGCGGCCCGGCGCTTCACGGCGCCGGGCCGCCGACGTTTCTGCGGGCGTAGCGAAGACCTGACAAGGGCACTAATGTTGGGAGGAAGCCACGAGTTCAAGGGAGAACACATGAGCGAGGAAGCCCCGTCGGTGCTGTTTCATGAGGATGCCGGTGTCGGCTTCATCACCCTGAACCGCCCTGAGCGATTGAATGCCTTCGACATCGGCATGGCAAGGATGTGG
>NZ_FQZG01000002.1 GCF_900141915.1 Tessaracoccus bendigoensis DSM 12906
TTATGTCCAGGGCTTCACGCATGCTACAATGGCCGGTACAAAGAGTTGCGAGCCTGTGAGGGTGAGCGAATCTCAAAAAGCCGGTCTCAGTTCGGATTGGGGTCTGCAACTCGACCCCATGAAGTCGGAGTCGCTAGTAATCGCAGATCAGCAACGCTGCGGTGAATACGTTCCCGGGGCTTGTACACACCGCCCGTCAAGTCATGAAAGTCGGTAACACCCGAAGCCGGTGGCCTAACCTTTTTGGAGGGAGCCGTCGAAGGTGGGACCGGTAATTAGGACTAAGTCGTAACAAGGTAGCCGTACCGGAAGGTGCGGCTGGATCACCTCCTTTCTAAGGAGCTTTTGGCGGGCTGGCCCTGTTTGGGTTGGTTCGTTCATGTGCCTGGTTCCAGGGCTTGTGTTCCTGGCTGGGTGAGCTAC
>NZ_FQZG01000084.1 GCF_900141915.1 Tessaracoccus bendigoensis DSM 12906
CGGCCACAAATCGCTGGTGTCCACGACCATCACCACCACCTGGCTGCTCGACGGACGAGCGCGGCGGGCCTCACAGAAGTCACCCAGCCCGGCGCCGATACCTGCGGAAGGGCTCGTCACCAGCGATCCACCGTCGTTACCAGCCTTCTGACGTCGCCACCAGCGATCCGGCGTCGATACCTGCGATAAGGCTCGTCACCAGCGATCCGGCGCCGTTACCTGCGGAAAGGCTCGTCACCAGCGGTATACGGCTGGTGTCCAGCAATACTGCTGGTATCGGCCACAAATCGCTGGTGTCCACGACCATCACCACCACCCGGCAGCTCGACGGACGAGCACGGCAGGCCTCACAGTCACCCAGCCCGGCGCCGCCGCGGGCACCCAGGAGACACCTGAGGCAATCCATCAACGGACGATTCGGATCGCGTAGACGGCCGAACGGCTCCCCAAGACGCTCGGGTTGCCTCACGAAGGCTGGATTCCCGCTCAGACCATTCGTCGAAGCTCTCACCCTGTCAGGAGTCCTGGGCCCGAAGCCAGATGCCGAGAGGATCACCGCCATCGCGCACGCCACCTTCGCCGACGGCCACGAATCCTTCGCGAGACCCTCAGCACCCTCCCCTGACAAGCCGCCAAGTCCCCTCAGCGTCGCCGCGGCTCACCAGAGACACCGTCACGGCGGCCCAATCATGCCCGGAACACTGGCTCACCCCCACAGCGGAACCTCGGCTCTCCCCGAGCGCAATATCCACTCCCGAAGCTCGAGGATCGCATCCTGGAGACTCGCGCTGTCCCACTTCACAGTTGAAACATGCGACACAAGACTTGAGTTTTCAAGTTTTACAGTCTGCCCGAGTTCATGGCGTGCCGTCTTCCGTGAAACCAGCTTTCAGAACGCCCAACGCTAAGAACTGTCACAGCATCCACCTCTCACTCTCGCCAACTCACACTGTCAGTGTTCTTCAGTGTGTTTCAGTCTTTATCAGTGTGGTCACACTCTCCTTCACTGACAGGGACCCATGATCTGTGGCACTGCGTTCGGCGAAGTGAGCACGAGTCCGGGTCAGGCACGCAGATCGACACAGGGGACCCCAGTTCCACTCCCAGCTTGATCACGCCTCCAAGCCAGCGTAATGTGGGTAATGCCCCAATGGGGCAATGCAACCGCGGGTTGAGCGTTTACATCTCTCGCGGAGGGAAGGACTCACATGAACACGGACGTTTTCAAGAGCGTCGGCGAAGCACTCGCAGACGAGCGCGGACGCCTGCCCATGGCCAAGACCGGTGTCCGCAAGGACGACCGGTACGCCGTAGCGGTCAACGACGACGGACAGATCCTGCTGACTCCCTTGGTCTCGATCCCACGACGCGAGTTGATCGTGTGGGAGAACCAGATGTTGCGCGAGTCTCTGGCACGGGGCTTGGCCGAGGCGGCGACTGGGCAGACCGAGAACCTCGGCAGCTTCGCCCAGTACGCCGACGACGACGTCGAGGACTAGGCCGGTGGAGCTGCGTTTCACAGGGGAGGCCGCCAACGTCTTGAAGGATCTTGCAGACTCGCCGAACTACTCGGCGAAGCTGAAGAAGGTGCGCAAGACCCTGGGGCTCTTGGAGCAGAACCCGCGGCATCCAGGGCTCAACTCCCACAAGTACCAGTCAGTCAAGTCTGTGGACGGCTCGGACTTGTGGGAGTCATACGTCGAGAACCGCACACCCGCCGCGTGGCGGATCTTCTGGATCTACGGGCCTACTGACGGGCACATCACCATCGTGACCATCGGCCCCCCGACTGAACCCAGCGTCGCAGCAGGCTCCAGGCACGCGCGCGGGTCAGGCCCGTAGATCGACACAGAGCTGGTTGCCCCGGTTGTAGTCGAGCAGCCGGGTCCGATGCATCTGGAACACCGCGAGTCCGGGCGAGATGCCAACCGCCTCCGCCACACGCCGGATGTCATTATCACGCTCCAGCCCCTTGAAGGGTTCGAGCCCGGACTCGCCGAACAGAGTCTCCAGCGCGAACCGGTTGGCCTGCTTCTCCGCGTGCGAATTGCGGGACTTCGACGAGGTGAACACCAGATGGGTCTCGCCGCGAGGGTCGCCGAGGAGGTGACCAAGTTCGTGGAAGAGCGTCCAGATGATGAAACCGTCCGTGCCCCTCCGGCCGGTCTGCTGGATCAGCGGATACCGGCCGTCTATCCAGTGCGTGACGCCGTGCAGTGGAAGACCCGATGGCGGGTCGACGAGCTGCAGCGTCACCCCGACGGTCCGGAGCATCGAGCGCACGTCGTCGTCCATCCGGGCATCGGGGATGGCGACGCGTCGGCGCAGCTCGGGCAGCAGCGTCCGCAGGCCTTCCGCGTCGTAGGCGAGGGTGCGGGCAGCCTCGTACTCAGGGGTCAGTTCTCCGGCGCGGAGCCAGGCCATCAACAGCGCGTGGTCGACCGCATCCGCAGATTCTTTGAGCGCTGCGAGCTGGAACTCGCCCCGGAACTGCTCAGCCACGAGGTCCCGGTAGGCCGCGACGGTGCCGCACCGGTGGAAGCGGAGCAGATCGGACACCAACTGCGCCCTGTTCCTGGCCGTCGCCTTCGTGGCTCCGAGCGCTCGCAGATACTTCGCCAGGCGCGCGTCGACCGCTTCCTCTTGGAGTTGCTCGACGTCGTGGAGCCGGGCCAGGTCGGAGCGGTAGGCCGTCTCGAAACGCAGCCAGGAATCCGAGGGGATGCCCGTGACCCGCTCCAACTGGATCGCCGCCTCGGCCGATACGGGGGCGCGACCACCCACGATCTCATTGACGCGCTTGCGGCTCCACCCCAACCGGTCGGCCAGCTGCTGCTGCGTGAAGCGCTCCTCCTCCAGCCACTCGGCGAGGTACTCCCCCGGAGCTACCGCATAGTTCCTGTCCACGATGCCTCCCATCAGTGGTAGTCCTCAATGTCGATGACCAGGGCCGTGACCATGCCCGGCTCGTCACCTGCTGGCTCGACGATGAGGCGCCAGTTGGCACTGAGCCTGCCAGCCCACCGCCCTGCGCGATCGGCCGTGAGCGGGTGCCACTTCCCGAGCGGATCCACGGCCTGCAGATCCGTCATCGATTCGGCCACCTCGAGAGCGTTGACGCGGAGCCGGAGCTTCGCGGCCAGCGCCCCGCGCCTGCGCTTCATCCCGCGTTCGTCGGTGCACTCCTTCTCAAGTTGCCTCGACGAGTAGCGGAGCCTCATGTGATGTAACCCTTTACGTTACATGCTAGCACGGTCGCGAACCGCGTCGACGGTGAGTCGGCCGGACATCAGCTCGGGAAGGAGGGCGTCCCGGGTCGCCGTGAGACGTTCATTCTCCTGAACCAGTGCGGCCGTCAGGTCAAGGAGCGGTTGCACCGTGCGGTTGAAGCGCTCGAGTGTCGAAGGGCTTGTTGGCCACGCAACCGGAAGCCGCTTGAAGGTCGATCTCGATAACTCAAGGAACGTTGCCCCGTTTGCATGGGCCAGATAGTCATCGACTCGTGACTGCATCTCGAAGAACAACCACAGCTGCGCCATCGGGTCCTTTGCTTTCGCAACGATGAAACCCTGGTTGACAGCAACCGGGCGCGCCGCCCACGCAAAGGCACCAATCGTTGCTCTCGATGTCATGAGGATGCTCGTTGGCTCGTGTAGCTGAGAGGAACATGCGCTGAGCCCTGCCTCGGTGATCGTTCGGCCCGTTTCGAACAGGACGGGCGCCTTCAGCGCGGTGACATCGGTTGGAGTGGCCCACCTGATGGGACCCTCCCAGTACTCCGGTATGTCGGTTCTCGGCGTCCCACCACCTTGTACCTCCACGACGTCGTCGTAGGTCAGCCACTCGCGCTGGGCTTCACGCGACGCCTGGGCGAAGTGAAGATGCGCGAGAGCCAAGACCGAGTCAAGTACTCGCTCGTTGGCGGCGATCTTGTCGTCCAGCGCTCCCAGGACGTCGGCGATGTCGGCTTGAGTCGCGAGGTCCGGGAGACATACTTTGAGCTGCCGCAGTTGGCCCAGATTGAACCCCGGGATGCTACTCCCGATAGCCTCACCCAATATTTGCTCCACCACCTGCTGCTGACTGAGCTGGTAGTAGAGGAATAGCGGCGAGACCCTTCCAGGGTCTACAGTCAGGCGCATTTGCTTGTTCGACACGAGGTACTCGCTGAAGCGACTGTCTGCCGGGATGATGCCCACCTGACCCACGGTGCCCCAGCTAGTGAACACGAGGTCCCCTGCTCGGGCGATGCTTCGTGGATGCTTCTCAGCTACATCCGCGCCCACAAAGACAAGGGAACGCTCATCCAACCGGCTCCCTACGTCAAGGGAGAGGTTGGAACCGCGGATCATCGGCACGCCTTCCTGGACGAAGTGCCTCGAGGAGACATCAGAGCCAAACGGTCCGGCCGCCATTGAAGCTGCAACGGCCTCGATTGCGACTGACTCCCACCTCACGACAGCCGACCCAGTTGTTCGCGGACGACCCCGTCCAACCTCGCCGACTCATCCATCGCCTCGAACAACTCCTTCGTCAACCGTACGACCTTCTCATCGAGGGGTTCGCCGTCGTCCTCGACCGGGGCGGTGCCGACGTAGCGTCCCGGCGTCAGCGCGTAACCCGCGGCCTTGATCTCGGCCGTCGCGACGCTGCGGCAGAAGCCGGGCACGTCCTCGTAATCGCCTCCGTGGCCGCGCCAGGCGGCGAAGGTGTCGGCGATGCGGGCGATGTCGTCGTCGCTGAGCGCCCGCTCCGCGCGGTCGACCATGTGGCCCAGGCCGCGGGCGTCGATGAACAGCGTCTGGCCGCGGCGGTCGGTCAGGGTCGAGCGATCGGGCGCGGGAGGTTTCGACACAGGTGCAGCCGCTGACGCGTCTGCACCTGGCTCAACCAACGGGACGGCCCCCTTGTCCTTGGCCAAGAACCACACGCACACCGGAATGCCGGTCGAGCGGAACAGCTGGGTGGGCAGGGCGACCATGCAGGCGACCTGGTCGGCCTCCACCAGTTCGGCCCGGATCTGGCCCTCTCCCCCACTGTTGGACGACATCGACCCGTTGGCCATCACCACGCCCGCCTGGCCGCCGGGGGCGAGCTTGCTGACGATGTGCTGCAGCCACGCGTAGTTGGCGTTGCCGGCCGGGGGGACGCCGTAGGCCCAGCGGGCGTCGTCCTCGCGGCGGGCCCAGTCCTTGATGTTGAACGGCGGGTTGGCCATGATCACGTCGGCCTTCAGGTCCGGGTGCAGGTCGCGGGCAAACGTGTCGCCCCAGGTGGGGCCGAGGTTGCCGAGGATGCCGTGGATGGCCAGGTTCATCTTGGCCATCCGCCAGGTGCGTTCGTTGAGTTCCTGGCCGTAGACGGAGATGTCGCCGGGTGAGCGGTGGTGGGCCGCAAGGAACTTTTCGGCCTGCACGAACATGCCGCCCGAGCCGCAGCAGGGGTCGTAGACGCGGCCGGTGGTGGGGCGCAGCACCTCGACCAGCACCCGCACCACCCCGGCCGGGGTGTAGAACTCGCCGCCGCGCTTGCCCTCGGCGCGGGCGAACTTCTCCAGGAAATACTCGTAGACCTCGCCGAGCAGGTCGCGGGCCTTCGTCGCGCCTGCTCCGGTGAAGCGGGCGCCGTTGAGCAGGTCGATCAGCTCGGAGAGGCGACGCATGTCGACGCTTGCCCGGTTGAAAACCTGCGGCAGGGTGCCCGCCAGCGACTTGTTCTCCTCCATCAGGGCCCGCATCGCGTCGTCGACCAGTTCGCCCGTCGACTTTTCCAGGGTGCCCTTGGCGTGCGCGGCCAGGTACGACCAGCGCGCCTCCATCGGCACCCAGAACACCTGGTGCCCCGTGTACTCGTCACGCTCCTCAAGCGTCTCGACGATGGCGACCTCGTCGTAGCCCTCGTCGGCCAGCTCGGCCCGGAGCGCTTCCCGGCGCTCCTCGAACGCGTCGGAGACATACTTCAGGAACACCAGCCCGAGCACGATGTCCTTGTACTGGCTGGCGTCCAGCGAGCCGCGCAGCTTGTCAGCCGACTTCCACAGCAGGTCTTTGAGTTCCTTGGCCGTGCTGGGCGCGGCGGGTGCGGCAGGGGTTCTTGCCATGGTCAGTCGGTCTCCAGGGTGATGGTGTTGGTCTCGCAGGCGTCGAGGAGGGCATCCTCGAACGAGTTGAGGGCGTCGAGCTGGGCGGTCAGCTCGGCGCGGCGTTGCCCGATCCTTGCAGCAGCGTCCGACAATGCGGCGCACTGGCGCGGGTCGAGCGGGGTGAGCCTCCATTGTGGCGGCTTCGTGCCACGGGGCGAAGCTTCGACGGCGCGGGCGAGCTGGCCCGCGGTGACCGGCGCAGCGTCGGCGAGGCGAAGCGCCCTCGCCGGGGTGACGACCAGCGATCCGCCGTCGGGATCGACGACGGCGCAGGGCCCCGGGCCGAAGATCACATCGCCTGGGCGGGTCAGCCAGGTGCGCGGGCCGGCGAGCGCGGTGAGCCGGTCGACCCCCGAGGTGCGGGTCAGGCGACCGTCGTCGGTCGACCATACGGTGAGGTCGCCGTCGCCGAACTGATCGAGTGCGAGCCGCACGCCCGGGATGAGCCTCAGCCAGCCCTCCGTGATGCCGGCCTGGACGCTGGACGCGGTGCGGGCGGGGCCGCGTCCCGGTGCGAGCCGCAGCGGGCCGACCCCGAGGTCGACGGCCATGCCGTGCAGCGCCTCTAGGGTGGGTCTGGCAAGCTGCTTCACCGGACGGGCGGAGGCGTTGGCCACGAGGGAGCCGCCTCGCGCGAGGAGGTGGCGGGTCAGCACCGGGCGCAGCACCCGCCAGGCCCGGTGCTGCTGGGAGGCGACGTCACCGGCCGCGACAGTGAGGTCGTCGACGAGGTCGGCGATCAGGGCCTGGGTGAGCCCGGCCCCGGTCAGGTCGGCGACATAGGTGCGGTGCTGCTCGAACGGCGTGTCGTCGCGCTCTGCCACCACCCAGAGCGCCAGGGCCTCCCTCGGGTGGGCGGGGCGGCAACCCGCCGGGAGCTTGACGACGGCCCGCACCACCCCGTCGCGCAGGAGGTCGTCACGGGGAGCGGTGGCACCGTCGGAGTCCGTCAGGTGCCGGGCGGGGCCGACGACGAGGCGGATCTGGTCGTCGTCACCAAGCGCCGCCCTGGCGAACAGCGCCGCAGCATCGGCGTCGAGGACGGTATCGACGGCGACAGCCCAGCCACGCTCATCCATGGTCACCCGCGCGTCCCATTCGCCCACCTGGACCACGCGGCGACTGTGCCGCCCGACTGCCGATTCGTCGCGCAGGAGCCCAACGGGTTGGGGCCACTCCGGCGGGAGCCGCTGCAGCCAGGCGAAGCCGACCCCGGCGGCGTCGAGAATGCCCGGCCGGGCGGTCGCCTCGGCCAGCGACACCGCCGAACGGGACACCAGGCCGGATGCCTCCGGCGAGAGCGCGGCGGCCGTGAACTCCGGGAGGTGTCGCACCAGGCAGTCGTTGGTGAGCCAGCCCATGGCGTCGGCGGCGCCGAAGCGTTCGTCCACGAATGCGTCGACGGCGGCGGCCGCCCGTGGAAGGTCGTCCCCGAGGTCGAGCACCTCAGGGCCGAAGCAGTCGAGCCGGTCGAGCGCGGCGATGCGGCCGGTGAGCCCAGACGGTCCGGGAGCGGCCAGGTCGTCGACGAGCATCTCGCCGTAGGCTTGGCGCAGCGCCAGTACCGCGGAGAGTTCCATCGCCCGCGCCACGTCCGCCCTGGCCTCGACGAGCAATTCGATCATCGGCAGCGATCGGGTGGGTTCGGGGTTGTTGCCCCGTCCGTGGGCAGTCAGCCAGGCGACCACGAGGTCCGCGTCGAAGCGGCCATCGATTGCGGAGGGGAAGGCGTCGGCGTAGCGCTTTCGCCACATGGTGACGACGGGCCGCCGGACCCGGGCGATCATCGCCACATCGGCCGCTGTGATGAGCATCGTCCCTCCTTCCGCTGCCACCCTAGCGATCCTCACCGGCCCGTATTTTGTTCCGGTGATAACTCCCCTTATCGCACGATCGCTAGTCGACGGGCGTAGCCGCTGTCATCTTTGAGCCATCGACGATCTGAAGGAGACGAGATGTCCACCTCACCACAATGGCAGCCCGGCGGGCCGGGGTCTGCCGCCCCTCCAGCCACCCGGCCCTGGTATCGGAAGAAGCGGATCCTGATCCCGGCGGGCCTCATCCTGGCAGTCGGGATGGCGGGTGCCCTTTCGGACCCGGCCGAGACGGCCGACCCGGCCGCTGCGCCCGCGTCCAGCGCCACCCAGGCCACACCGTCAGCCACCCCGACCAAGACCTCGGAGGCCGCCGTGGTCGCCGCGACCAGCGCACCGGTCGACTCTCCTACGCCCACCGTTGAGGCCGAACCGCCGGCTCCTGCCGTCGACCCGTACACCGAGCGGTTCGGCACCTTCGCCACGGTCACGGAGAGCGGGACCGGCGACTCGGTGATCAAGCTGCCCGGAGAGGCCGCGCTCGTCACCGCCACCCACAAGGGGAGTTCGAACTTCGTGATCGAAACCCTCGATGCGTCGAACCAGATGCACGACCTCCTGGTCAATGAGATCGGCAGCTACTCGGGCGTCGTCTCCTACGGCCTCCAAACCGACGGGGCCACCATGCTGAAGA
Organism: Tessaracoccus bendigoensis DSM 12906; assembly: GCF_900141915.1. Lineage (GTDB taxonomy): Bacteria > Actinomycetota > Actinomycetes > Propionibacteriales > Propionibacteriaceae > Arachnia > Arachnia bendigoensis. The sequence continues at coordinate 8,651 of NZ_FQZG01000084.1, forward strand.
TCACCGCTGACGGTGCGTGGAGCATCCAGATCGCCCCGATCGCCACGGCCCCCGTGGCGACGTCACCGCTCAGCGGCACCGGCGATGCGGTCTACAAGTACGAGGGGTCTGCGGCGGTCGCTGCGGTCACGCACAGCGGAGCCTCGAACTTCGTCCTTCAGCAGACCGACGGCACCTGGCCCAACCTGTTGATCAACGAGATCGGAACCTACCAAGGAAGCGTGCCGCTGCTATCCGGTCCGTCGCTCCTGTTGATCACCGCCGACGGCGCCTGGACCATCGCCACCTCCTGACCAAGGGACCCCCATGACCGAGCCACAGCCCCCAGCCATCCCCGTGGAGCAGCGCGTCCCCGCGGCCCTGCACGCCTATCGCCTAGCCATTTGGACGGCGGTGATCGTCGCGACGATCGTGCTGCTCCAACAGCCACGCGCGGCCCTCCCCGAAGCGCCCGCCACCAACCGGGTGGCCGTCCTTGAAAACCTCTCAAGCGACTTCACGGAAGCCGAGACACGCAAGGACATGAACGAGCGCTCCGCCGACAGCGCCCCGAAACAGCAGGTGGTCAACGGTTGGTACACCAACGACCTGCTCGAGATCGTCGGCGACCAGGTCGACTCGCTGCTCCGAATCGAGGCACAGCTTCTCGAGTCGCAGGAAGCGGCCACCTCGAATGCCTATGAGCTTTCGGTTGCCCGGGCCCAAGACCATCGGACGGAGTCGCTGATCGCCGTCCTCGGCCTCGGCGCCGCCGCGCATGTCGCCGGTTCGTCGCTGATCCTGCTGCTTGCCGGTCGCCCTCGCCGTGCCGGTGAGGATGGGCCCGACGCAACCGTCGAACCTGAGGCGACGGTGGACTTGAGCGAGGCTCAACCCTTCGATCCGCGTCCACTCTGACACCCACGAGCCGCCGTCGGTGAGTCTGATGATCATTTGGGGGGATCCGACTCGCCGACGGCCCCAGGCAGGCCGAAGCAGCATGCGAGGCCTGGGACGAATCTCGACCACAAGCCCCTGGACAGGGCCTCCGCCGACGGTTGAGCCGCGCCAAAAGGAGCGCTAGCGACGCCAGTCCGTGGCCCCGCCGTCGGTTGAGCCGCGCCAAGAGGAGCGCTAGCGACGCCAGTCCGTGGCCCCGCCGTCGGTTGAGCCGCGCCACAGGAGCGCAGCGACGCCAGCGCGTGACGAAACCACCCCGCACACGGTGCAGGAACCCGACCACAAGCCGGTGGACAACGCCCACCTTCGCTTAACATCGCGATGTTGGTTCGTCTGTGAACAAACATCGCGATGTTAAGGCGAAGAACCCGACCACGAGTCCCCAGACAAGGTCACCAGGGTTTCGTCACCGGCCCGGCGCTCCGCGCTGGGGGCCGGGCTCAACCAGCGCCGGTTGAGCCGCGCCAAAGGAGCGCAGCGACGCCAGCGCGTGACGAAACCACCCCGCACACGGTGCAGGAACCCGACCACAGGCCGGCGGACAACGTCACCGGGGTTTCGTCACGCCTGGCTCGTCCCTCACCAGGCGGCTCAACCGGCAGCGACGGGCTCAACCGCCGCCCCAGGCGCCTCAAACCGTTCCCGATGAGCCGCGGCCCAATCCTCACCACCAGTTCCTCGCCCCCGAACAGCGCGGCCCGTCAGCGCATCGCCTCAGTCACGTCACGCGTCAGATACGGTGAAACGGGTGTTGTGATGCGCCGGATGCTGAAGCTCGTCGAGCACGGCAACTGCCATGGTTCCTGCGGTCGTGTGCGACTTGCCGTCCGTCGCCGTCAGCAGCTCTTCGTCGCCCAACTGCGGGGTCGTCGCGTCGCCCGCGGTGAACTGCAATTGCGGAGACACGCCGACCCAGTTGGCGTCCTCGACGGTGCGCAGGTACTCAAGCTCCTTGAGCTGCTGAGTAGGGATGTTGATCCAAGCCTCGGACCCAGGGACCCGGCGGATGTCCTCGACGGCCAACTCACCGGTCGCCGGGTTGGTCAACGAACCCGCCCCGAGGATGAACAGCAGCCGCGGCGAACCCTCCTCCGACGACGGCGCCACCGCGACGAGGTGACGGGCCAGATCGATATGCCGATGAGCCTCATCCGGGGCGATCGCGAACGCGTTGACGACCGCGTCGAAGCCCCGCAGGTCGTGTGCCGACAGATCGAACGCGTCCTGCTCCAGCACCTCTGCGTCGGCCCCGAACAGTTCCCTGGCCTTGGCGCCGTCACGCACGATCGCGACCGCCTCCTCGCCGCGCGTCAGAGCCTCCCGATAGATCGCCCGCCCCGCCATGCCGGTGGCCCCGATTACCGCGATCCTCATGCTTTCTCCCATCCCATGCGGCCGTCCAGATAGCTGACGGCTCAACTACCCGGTGCAACAGCAGCTCGGGGACAAAGACTCCCGACTGATGGGGACCCAGCGGTTCAGAGTGGGTGGTTCGCTACCATTGTCCTCTCCGGGTCGACCGCGTCTCGGACCCGCTGGAGCCTTGCCCAGGCGGCCGGGTCGTAGCCCGCCGAGACGTCGACGGCGTTGTCGTCGAAGTTTAGGTAGCGCCCTCCGCTCGCCCAACGGTTCAGAGCCTGGACGGCGCGGGCGGCATCGACCGCACCGACAGCACCGGCCTCGAGGTTCGGCGCGATCGCCAGGAAGAAGGCGAGGTACTGGCCGCGGAGACGGTCCAGCGCCGCGTGTGCGGGGCTGTTGGCCGCTCCTCCCAGGTGCCGGATTTCAGCGGCCAGCAACGAGGTGCCTGAAGTGGGCCCGGCAACCTCGAGGAGCGCGTCGACGGCCTCAGGAGGGAGCCCGCTCAGCAAGACCGAGTTCGTCACCGTCGGCGTCGGCCCCTCCGGGTCCATGTGGAGCCGGGTCAACGCCGAGGCGGGAACCCGCTCGAAGGTATCCAGCTCAGGAGCCAGCGCACGCAGCGGGGCCAGCAGCGTCTCCGCGTCAGCGTCCGGGCTGAGGATGACACCGTCGACGATGATCACCTTCCGACCGCTGAGGATCGGGGGCAGTTCGGGCAACGGGGGGAATTGCATCAGCCGTAGTGCGGTCGTCGCGGAGTTCGGCGCGCTGCCCGTCCACGCAGCCCAGGCATGGGAGATCTCCGCGGCCCGCTCGCCGGGCCACAGCAGCATGCCCGCGTAGGCGTCACGGATCGGCAGCAGGTCGAACTCCAGAGCCGTCACCACGCCGAGGCTTCCGCCGCCTCCCTTCAGCGCCCAGAACAGTTCGGCCTCGTGCTCCGCATCGCAGCGCACCAGCCGGCCGTCGGGCAGGACGAGTTCCACCGCCCGGAGATGATGCGCGGCCAGGCCGTGCTGGCGGGCATACCAGGAAAGCCCTCCCCCGAGGGTGTAGCCGACAACCGCCACGTCGGGCGACGATCCATGGAGGGCCGCCAGCCCGAGGGGTGCCGCCGCCTGCACGACGGCGTCCCAGAGTGTGCCGCCCAGCACCCGGGCGATCCGGAGCTCCGCATCGATGCTGACCCCCGTCAATTCATTCATTCGCAGTAGAACCACATCTGACAGGTCAACTCCGGCGAAGGCACCGGCCCCATGGCCACTGCCCTGAGGCGCAACCCGGAGCCGTGCCGCTGCGGCGGCGCGCACGACGTCGACGACCTCCTCGGCCGAGTGTGGGACGGCGACGGCTGCCGGTCGCTGGTCGACCTGGACGGCCCAAGGCATGCGGGCCCTGTCATAACCGTCGTCGCCAGGTAGGTACACCCTGCCCTGGCAGAGACCCTTCAGCGCCTCGGCGGACATTCGGGGTGGGATGGTCTCGGTGAGCTCGGTGGTCACAATCAACGTCCTTTCGGTTGGTGAACACATCGTCAGCGACAGGACTCGCCCACGACCATCCCTCACCGCAGGACACTCGTGCCACCCCGACCGCGCGGATTGCCCGACCCCCAGGAATCTGGGGTTCCCCAATCGGCCACCGAGGCGCACAATGCATCCATGCCCAGTGGACTCCTGGCCGAGCGTGTGCGGCGTGACGTTGAGGTGGTGGCCCACGCCGGGCTGGACCTCGACAATTTCCTCAGCGAGGCGCTGCTCTCCATCCAACGCGCGGTCCCCTTCGTCGGGGCCTGTTTCGGCACCGTCGACCCCGCCACGCGACTACTTACCGGCACGAGGAAGTCCGGCGACCTCGCCGGCCGTGACGAGCGAGACCACGAGTGGGGTCTTCTGGAGTATGGGGCCAGCGAGGCCACCACCTTCACCCGGATGGCTGACGTCGGCGAACGGGCGGCAGGCGTTCACCTGTCGACCGCCGGGCACACCGACGAGTCCACCCGCCTGCGGGAGATCATCCGTCCAGCGTTCGGCTACGGCGACGAGGCGCGGGCACTCTGCCTGGACCAGGGCCACCTGTGGGGAGCCGCGGCCCTGTTCAGGTCCACCGACGAGCGCCCCTTCCAAGCCGAAGAAGTGGAGTTCCTGGCTTCGCTGGCTCTGTTCATGGGGGCCGGGGTCCGCGGTGGCCTGCTCGCCTCACTTTCCGCCTCGGCCCCGGGTGACTCCCCTGTCGGGCCGGGCGTGATGATCGTCGACGAGGCCGACGCCATCGTCCAGGTCAACCCAGGAGCAGACCGTTGGCTACACGAACTGGCCCTCGGCGGCACCGGAACATCACCGGACGGCGTGATCTCCTCCCTGGTCGGCGCCGCCCGACGCTTCTCCCGCGGTGACTGGCCGAGCCCGCCGCGGGCGAGGATCCGCACCGCCACCGGGCTGTGGCTCGTCCTCCACGCCACTCCGCTGAGCGCGAGGAACGGCGCGGTCGGCGAGGTGGTCGTCACGATAGAAGAGGCGCGCCCGCCAGAGGTCGTCCCCCTCGTCGTTGCGGCCTTCGGGTTGACCAACCGGGAGCGCGACGTCGTCTCCCTGATCCTGCAGGGCATGGACACCAAGGAGATGGGCCTGCACCTGCACCTGTCCACGTGGACGGTGCAGGACCACCTGAAGTCGATCTTCGAGAAGGCCTCGGTGCGGAGCCGCCGGGAACTGATCGCCCGGGTGTACTTCGATCAGTATGTGCCACGGCTCAGCACCGGGGTCGGCCCGAGCGGTTGGTTCACGGCGTAGCAAGAGACCCCTTGCCGGAAATCCACTCTAGCCGACCTTCATGGAAGATCTCTCTAGCCATTTCCCGGGCTGAGAAGAATGCGTGACGAGCCCATCGAATTCGCCAAATTCGGGCGTGACAATAGCCACGCGAAATCTCTTGATTCGCGTGGTCTATTGCCACCTCTGGTCTGGAGATCGCCCTTGAGCGTCCCCAATTCTCCGATCAGGTCAGCGGGGAGGCAACCAATGCATCGATGCCTGCTCACGGCGTGCGATCTCTGCATCGGTGTGCTGGCGGATCGTATGTTCGGAATAGCTCTCACTACGCCTGACAGTGTGTTCGATGGCCCAGATGGCGAACCTCAGAGCCATCCGATCGCGCCAGTTGAGGCGCGCCAATTCTGGGATGACGATGACGTTCTGCTGGACCCGGTGGTCAACGTATTGACGAACGGTGTTCACGATGATTCCTCACGACAAGTGCGAAAAGGTGGCGCGGATTACGCGCGGGCTAAGCCGAATGGGCTGGTAGCGGATGCGTTAACTGAACGGCCGAGGGCAGAGCTCAGGCGTGAAACGCAAGGGAGGCCGCAGCGAGGATCACTCCGGCGTAGCCGGTGCAGTTCCGGTTCTTGAGGATCTGAATCATGTCGCGACCTCCTTCCTGTCGTGTTGCGGAGCCCACTTTAATTCGTCGACGGGGCCGAGTCAATCCCTTTTCGACAGCTTTCTTTGACGGGATTTTCCGGAGCCGTCGCGAGCTCTACTACGGGGCGGAAGGACTCGCGGGGACAGGCTCGGACGGTCCGGATGCCGTCTGGACCGCCGTCACCGTCGGAGATGTCTCTGGCGGAGGCGGAGCGGCGCTCGTTCTCGTCACACTCGGCGCTGTGGTCGGGGAAGCGGGAGCACTCGACGGAAGCGCCGCAGTGCGTGTGGGCGTGACCGCCGGGCTCGGATCGGGCATCGTCGGCGTCGTCGTTGGAGTCACTACCGGGATCGAGGTCGGGGACACGACCGGCGTCGGCGTCACAACCGGGGTCGGCGTCACAACCGGGGTCGGCGTCGGCGTCGGCGTCAGGACCGGGGTGGACGTCACAACCGGCGTGGGCGTCACAACCGGCGTGGGCGTCACAACCGGAGTTGGCGTCACAACCGGGGTCGGCGTCACCGCGGGGCTCGGGGATGGCGACGTCGAGGACGGCGATGTCGACGGTCGCACGCTTGGGGCCACGCTCTGCGATGTCGACGGCCGGAGCGTTGAAGGCGTCGGCGTCGGGGTTGCCGTTGTTGACGGACCCCTTGGAGGAACACTGCTGTACTGCCCCTCGGACAGGTTGACCACTACGGGATTGCCGTTCAGCCACGGTTCCGGGTTGGTGAACTGGCCGTTGACGATAACCTCGAAGTGCATGTGACAGCCTGTCGAGTACCCGGTGTTACCGACGCGCCCAACACCGTCCAGGGGCTCGACCTTCTGGCCCACTTTCACGCCGATCGACGACAGGTGGTTGTAAGTGGTGACGACGCGGTATCCGCGGAGCATGCCGTGATCGATTTTCACCTGGATCCCGTTGCCGCCGGCCCAACCGGCTTTGACCACGGTGCCTGCGGCGGACGCTCCGACCGGGGTGCCACACGGGACGGCCCAGTCCAGGCCCGTGTGAAGCTTCCAGACCTTGAGGATGGGATGGAACCGCATGCCGAATTTCGAGGTGGTTCGACCATTCACCGGGCGCGTCAACAGCGCTCCTGCCTTGGCTTCACCGAGCGAGGAAACCGTCTCCTGACGGATGGTCTTCGGCGCCTCCGGCAGCGGAACCGGGCTGCCCGACTGGCCCACCGCCTCGGGTGTGACCGCGCTGAACGGGTCGAGGATAGTCTCGGCGGTCGGGTCCAGCAGGTCCCAGGTGCCATCATCCGCACGCATCCGCTCGATGTTGCGGGTGGCGTCGCTGTATACAACGCTGGACGGAGTCGCCGAAACTGGTTGTGGCACGGCTTCGATGACGGTCACTGGGTCCACCGCTACGTAGGCGACCAGCCCGCACGCGACGAAAGCGGACAACACAGCGGCTGCAGCGCGAAGCTTCACCGATCTCCTCCCCCAGGAACCGACCCCACCCATGCAACCACTGATCCGTCGATTTGGGAAGGGCTTGACGAGATGTGGCGACCCGAGACGTGCGTTCTCAGTGTTGTCCGACGGCCGGTGCGGGTCAACTCGCTGTGAACTTCACGTTCAAGGTGGCTGCCACCTGGACGTCGTCCGGGTCCAGGTCGAAACTCGGCGCCGAATCGGCCATGGCCATGCGCATGGCCTTCATGGGGGGTGCGAACGTCGGCCCACCTCGGTCCTCGATCGAGGCGACCTTGAGGTCCGAGGCTCCCGCGGCATCGGCGATCCACCGCGCACGCTGGAGGGCATCTTCAAACGCCCCCCGCAACACTTCCGGCTGGACCCGGTCGCGGGTTGCGTCGAACAGCCGCCAGTTGACGCCCGCGACCTGTGCCCCGGAGGTTGTCGCGAGGTCACCGAGGAACCCGGCGACCCGGGTTAGGTCCTTGATCGTGACCGATCCGCGCACCTGGGCCACGTGCTGCGGGTGCCCTGGCTTGCCGTTGCGGTCATATGGAATGTTCGTCCAGGTGCGCAGCCCGGTGAGCCGGGCGTCGCTGCCGCCATCGTCAGCGACCACCGCGTCGAGCAGTGAGCGGACGGCCTCACTCGCGGCGGCCGTGTCGCGGACGACCTGGTCGCGGCTTGGGCCTGTGAATCCGATCGTCAGGTCCACACTCACGCATTCGGCGGGAAGGACGGCTGCACTGTTGCCCTCGACGGTGATTTCCATGTGGTGAGTCTATGCAGTCGGCGAGCCTCCCAACGCGCCGGTTGCGCCCGGCCATGCGCCGGTTGAGCCCGGACACGCGCCGGTTGAGCCGCCTGGTGAGGAACGAACCAGGCGTGACGAAACCACCGCAACCTCACGCAGGAACCCTGGACAGGTCACAAACCGTGACCTGACCAGGGACCTGTGGTCAGGTTCCTGCACCGGGCGCCAGGTGGTTTCGACACGGGCGGCTCGTTCCTC
>NZ_FQZG01000141.1 GCF_900141915.1 Tessaracoccus bendigoensis DSM 12906
CGCGTGCGTCGCTAGCGCTCCTTCCGGCGCGGCTCAACCAGCCGCCGGTTGAGCCGGTCCCACCGCGCGAAGCGCCGGGGACCGTGACGAAACCACCGCGACCTGCCCGCAGACCCTCCCAAGAACCAGTGGTCAACACCCTGCACCGTGCGCAAGACCCAACCCACAAAGACCCGTGGTCAACACCCTGCACCGTGCGCAAGGAGGTTTCTTCACGCCAGCTCGCAGGGGTCGCCGGTTCTTCGCCGATCCATGCTTCGGAGCACGGGTCGTCGTACGCAACGCCCTGCAGGACGCACCCATCAGCTCAGTAGCTCTCCGTCCATATGCTCAACTGAATCTCGTCCAAATGCTCAGCCCGGGTCAGAAGGTCGAGGCTGGGCGGCCGGACGCTGGGTCCCGAGTAGGTTCCGGGAGTTGGATTCGGAGGTTGGCAAACTCTCCGGGCCTGCTGAGGGCGAGCCCGACGAGGAGGTTTACCACGCCGTCGTCGACGTCGCCCTGGGTGATCGTCGAGGTGTCGCAGCGGACAAACCAGGCTTCACCAGGCGTAGCCCCCTGCAACGCCCCGCCCAAGAACAGCCGCAGGCAGAACGCGTCGACATCCTGCCGAATCCGACCACACAGGGCCGCGTCGTTCGGCATACCCTCCGGCCAGAGCCCGGAGCCAGTAATGCTGCGGGTCACGTACTGCGCGGTGCGCCGCACGTTCAGATAGCGCCACTCTCCGGTGTAACCGGTTGCCCCCGCTATCGTCCGGGCGCCCCACGCGAGGATCGCTCCCCCCGGTTCGGTTCGGATCGAATTCACCCCAGCCTGGTTCAGCTCGCCCATCTCGGCATCGCTCAACCGCTCAATGCCTGATACCCCGTGCAGCTGGCCGCGTGTCCCGGTCGGCGCCTTCCAGATCCCAAACTCGCGGTCCACCCGGGCAATGACACCGGCCATCGCGCCGCTTGCCCCCAGTTGGCGGATGCCAGAGTCGGTCTCTACCTTGAGCGGCGGGAACCAGACCGCGGCGTCCTGAGAATCCAAGCCGCAGGCGCGGGCCCAGGCAGTCATCGTCGCGGAATCTTCGATCCAGTGCGGCGGATCCAGCAGGAACATGGCCTGCCGATCCTCGACGAACCGAACCGCGTGTCGTGTGAAGGAGGCGAGCTGCGGCGTCTCCAAATCTCCGGGCTCGTCCAACGTCGCAGCCGCAGGCACGCACAGCAGGTCGAAGGCGGTGTCTCGCAGCGAATCGACTGCGTAGACGAGCGCCTCGAGCGTCGTGAGACCGGGTTCGTGGCCGGTTCCGCACACCCAGGCCTGCTTTCCCCCGTTGTCGAAAAAGTGCCTGACTGCCAGAGCCCCGGGCACGAAGCGTTCCGCTCTCCCGAACGTCTCGGCGAACTCCTCGACGCTGCCGACGCTGACAGGCTCAAGCACTGGGCCGCAACTGAAGGTATCCACGAACGCCGCTACACCGCTGGGGGCGTTGACCACACCGTGGGATTCGGGTGTCTCCATGCGTGCACTCTAACTGGCGAACCTGGGGCACGTGGCCGGGTCGCAGAGCGCGTGGAGCCGAGCATCGGTTAAGTCGGGCCGAGCGCCGGTTGAGCCGGTCCCACCGCGCGAAGCGCCGGGGACCGTGACGAAACCACCGCGACGTGCGCGCAGACTCTCCCAAGAACCTGTGGTCAGCACTCTGCACCGTGCGCGAGGTGGTTTCGTCACGCCAGCTCGCAGAGCTCGCCGGGCGGCTCAACCAGCGGGGGCCAGGGGTTCGTCACGCGCGTGCGTCGCTAGCCTTCCCTCGGCGCGGCTGAACCAACCCGAAAACCTTCATCGACCGTCCCCCAAACAGCGCAGGTCTGCTTGACCACCACGCTCACTCTGAGCGAACGCCCGTTCGGATTGGCCACTACGACAGTCACTGGTAGGCCGTAGCGGCAAGCTCGAGCCATTCCAGTACGGGGACGAAAAGGCGCAGCGCACCCAACAAGTCGTCGGCCGAGGACGGGTCCGTGGTGGGAAGCAAAGCCAAAACCGCATCCCGAGCCACAGCCAGCTCCACCTCAGTAACCACCAAAGCCGACAACACACCCACCAAGCCACCGACCACGTGCCGGTCCGCACCCGGAA
>NZ_FQZG01000113.1 GCF_900141915.1 Tessaracoccus bendigoensis DSM 12906
GGGCATGCGCTGGAAGCCCGCGCTAAACGCGTTCGCCATAACCTTCGCCGACCGCATGCCAGCGGCCAGCAACCACAACTAGAAACCGCCACTTACACCGAAAATCTGACAGTCCCAACCCCGACGGCGCAATGTGAGGGCCGCCCGGATCGAGCGGCAGCGTTAGGCTTCCCAGCTTGGCGCAGGCCGGGAAGCAGGCTGATGCTGTTATCGTCTGAGGGCTTCGGTGGGTTGGATGCGTGATGCTTGGCGGGAGGGTTGGATTCCGGCGATAGTGCCGACGAGCAGTCCGATGACCGGGGCTGCGAGGGCCAGGGCGGGGTCGAGAACTGGTGTCCATCCTTGGGTGATGGAGACCGCCAGAATTGCGAGGATGCCGAGGGTGGTGCCGATGAGTCCGCCGAGGGCTCCGAGGAGGCTGGACTCGGTGACGATCTGGGCGAAGATGTGGGCGCGGCTCGCGCCGAGGGAGCGACGGAGCCCGATCTCCGGGACCCGCTCCATGACGGCGACCAGCGTGGTGTTGGCAATACCGACGGCCCCGATGAACAGGCAGATGGCGGCGAGGGTGAGGAGGAGACCGGCAAGGTCTGCGTCGACGGACTCGCGGAGGGTGCGGGGGTCGGGCGGGGCGGCGACGGCCATTTGGGTGAGGTCTTGTGGGCTGATAGCCCAGGGTGCTTCGAGCGCGACCTGCTGGGCAGCGCCGGGTCTGGTGGAGATCAGCATCCTGGCGGCGTTGGCGCCGTCGGTTTTCGGGGGTTCGAAGCGAGCGCTGGCGGTGCCGGGTGGGATCAGCACCGCGTTCAAGAGCTCGGGGAGCTTCTCCACCTGGTCGATGAGTCCGATGACCACGTAGGGGCGGTTGTTGATGAGGATGCTGGGCCGCAGCGCCATGTCTGGCAGATCAAGCCGTTGTGCAGCGATTGAGCCGATCAGAGCTACGGGTAGCTGTTGGCTGTCGTGGTAGTCGTTGTAGAAGGTGCCGCTGGCCAGCTCGGCCCCGATGGCATTGAACAGGCCGGGGCTTGACGCGAGGAGTTCAACCCGGGACACGGGCGGATCGGTGGGGCGGGCCCTCATCTGCGGGGCTCCACTGATGGGCCAGTAGTAGCCGGCGGCCTTAACGCCGTTGATCTGGGTGGTGACCCGTTGTGCGGCCTCGGGTGTGAAGATGGGGTGAGTCTTGTGCCGGTCGTCGATGGTGACGGTGGTGGCTGCCAGCGCATCGAAGCGGGCTGAGATCTGGGATTGGGCTGTTGATGTGAGTCCGAGAATGGCGACGAGGGTGCCGACGCCTAGGACGGTCCCCAGGCAGGTGAGGATTGATCTGGCGGGTCGGGAGATGAGTGCGGCAAGGGCTTCCCGGAGCAGGTCGTTGAACCTGAGTCGTGCCAGTGGGGCGCTCATGCCGATTCCTCCCGGAGGTGGCCGTCGGTGATGCGCAGCGTTCGCCGGCCTTGCGCGGCGACGCCGGGGTCATGGGTGATGACAATGATGGTGAGGCCCTGTTGGTGGAGGTCTCGCAGGATGTCGAGTACGTCCTTCGCGGTGCGGGAGTCCAGGTTGCCAGTGGGCTCGTCGCAGAGCACGACCGATGGATTGCCGACGATCGCACGAGCGATGGCCACCCGCTGTCTTTCGCCGCCGGAGAGTTGGTTGGGCAACGAGTTGACTCGATGATCAAGCCCAACCTGGTGCAACGCGCTCAACGCCAGTTCGGTGCGGCGGCTGGGGTCGGTGCTGTTGTATAGCAGCGCGAGTTCAACGTTTTCCACCGCGCTTCGATAGTTCAGCAGGTGGAAGCTTTGGAACACGAAGCCGATGTCGTGGCCACGGAGACCGGTGCGTTCCTTCTCAGTAAGTGTTGAGGTATCAGAACCGTTGAGCTCGTAGGTGCCGCTGGTGGGTTCATCCAGCAGGCCCACGATGTTGAGGAAGGTCGACTTGCCCGAGCCTGAGGGGCCAACGACGGTGACGTACTCGCCAGGGAGGATCGCCACGTTTGCACCGACAAGCGCGTGCACCGGCGGCGGCCCCGGGTAGGTGACACTGACCTCGCGGAGCGAGATGACTGGCGTGGTCATCGATCGAAGCCCACCAAGACGTTGTCGCCCTCGGCGATCTCGCCGTCAACCTCGGTGTAGCCCTCGCCGTTGACGCCGGTTCGCACCGGCACTTCTTCTTGCTCGCTGCCGCGGACCATGATCACTATGGTTTGGCCTTCTGCGTTCAGGGAGATGGCAGCACTGGGAACTGCCAGCACTTCACTGGTCGTGGTGTCGGCTTCGACTGTGATGCGCACGTTGCTTCCCAGCCACGCGAGCGGGATCGGCTCGACGCCCACTAGCACGAGCTGGGCTCCACCGGCCTGGTCTGTGATCAGCTCCGGTTGGAACTTCGCCTCAACAGATTCTCCGGTCAATTCATTGGCCAATCGGGCGGGGGTCTCGTTTCGTCCGATGGCAAGCAGTTGAGCATCGGGTTGGCTGACGGTCACCACCGGGTTGCCGGCGGCGACCACGAAGGTGGCCGCCGACACAGCCTTCCCGGCCTGGGCCGTGGAGCTCACCACTTTGGCCGGGAGAGTCGGCAGGAACGCCACCTCGGAACGCGGCAGCACTGTCTGGGCAGGGTAGCCCGCCGCGTCATACAGTTGCTGAACAGCCGCCTCCGTCGTGGGGCCGAACACGCCGTCGGCGTCACTGATGGTGGAGCCGAGGCCGCGGAGGGCAACCTGTAACTGCTTGACCAGCGGTCCAGTGGCTCCAACCTCGAGATCCTGGTAGGCCGGCAGCACGCCAGGCAGTGAGAACACCGGCCTCCCGTTCACTTCCAGGATGACCACGCCCGGCGCGGCCTCCGCACCGGCGGAAAGCGGAGCGGCTGTGATCACGGGCATGTCGGCGGCGAACGTTCGCCCTGCCAACACGTCGACGGACTCCAGCACCACCACGTCACCTCGCGTGACGACGGAGTCGCTGAGCACCCGTTTGACTACCTCGGCGGTGATCACGCTTCGGGGAGGCGCTTCAGCTGTGGCGTCGCGCTGGGCAGGTGTGGCCATGAACTGCGCCGCCAAGAAACCGCCGCCAGCGAAGCCAACAGCGAGCACCAGAATCCACACCACCTTCTGCATCCGTCGACGGGTGAGGCTCGTGGTGGGAGTTGTTGAGTCGTTCACGTCAGTTATCCTTGGCCAACTCGTTGGCACGCGTCAGCGACGCTTCGATGGCCTGCCGCTCCTCAGTCAACGCCAGCTGGTTCTTCTCAATCACAACGTTCTCCAACTCCACCAGAACCTTGTAGTAGGCCTGGACATAGCCCACCGAGTTGTTGCACTCAGCATCGGCCACCGCCATCTGACGCTCAAGCTCAGTTGGGCGTTCGGGCTCTGGGGTGTCAAGGAACTGGTCGTTGTCGTCCCAGACGGAGTTGCGGCTGAACCCGCGAGCCGCCATGCACTGCTTCCACTCTTCATCGGCACCTCGTACGCGCGGGTCTTGCTGCGCGGCGAACCACGCTTCCTTGCGCAGGTTCGGCGCGAGGACAAACGGCATCATCGAGGAGTTCGTGCCATACACCTGTTCGCGGGCCTGACCCAGACAGCCGTTCGGAGGGATCGCCTTGCCGTCCACTTCACCCGGGGACTCGGTCTGATCCTCGGGCGAGTCACGATCCCGCACCCCCGTCAAGACAAAGGAGAATGCCTCACTCTGCGGAGGATCCGGGTCAGCAGCGTTCGCCCTCACCACCGACGCCGGCAGATACCCCGAGACCCGGGCCTGCTCAACATCGACCACCCCAAACAACCGATTCCTGCTCTCCCGCTCCTCGACCAGAACATCCTCCAAAGAGCGCACCGGAGTCGTTGCCGCGAAACCGAACTCAGACATACACCGATCCGCCAACGCATCGACGGTGGTCTCCAACGAGTACCGCTCGGAGGCAGACTGTCCATACGCCTCCAAGGGCAGCGGACCAAAAGCATCACTGGCCCCACGCTGAAGCGCCAACGGATCCGCCGCTACCTGCGGGGAGGCCGTTGCCGAGGATTCAGGGGTACCGGGAGTCCGCACGGAACTCGGGGCAACAACAGGCGGGTCAGGCGTTTGCGTCTCCTGGACGTCGGGGTGCTGGGCTGTGCAACCCGACACCCCCACGACCGCAGCAATCAGTGCTGCACGAAGGGCCTGAAGCCTCAGAGCCACTTGAAGGAGGCGTTGTCGTTCTTCGTTGCGAAGAGGTCACGCCGTGAGCTCTTGCCGACCACGTCGTAGGATCCCGCGTAGTTGCTGTTGACGTAGACCCGACCATCGCGGGTCGCGTGGCGATTCCACACGTGGGCGGCGTTGTTCCACACGAGGAGCCCCTGGCCGGCGCCGCCGCTGATGAACTTGTACCCGGTACCGTTGAAGGTGGGGATGTTCCAGGCGAAGTCTGCGAGCGAGCCGTAGCCGTGAGCAGCGGAGTTGTAGTAGAAGCACACCTCGCCGGTGTTGCACACGGCGTCGCTGGGGGCGGCGGAGGCCTGAGGCACTGCCACCGTTCCGAGGCTGACGATGGCTGCGGCAGCCGCAGCGAGGATCTTGGTTTTGAGTTGCATGTTCTTCCTTCCAGAAGGTGGCGGGCCCGCGCTTTGCAGCGTGCGATCTCAACTATGCTCCGCTGGTCGGCGGCTTTCTATAGCACCATGCGGTGCCCTGAGCGGGTGATGCTGCTCGGCGTGTGGTGTCGGCATTCTGACCGGCATGCGTCGTTTCTTCACAGTCCCTCTTGTGTGCGGTCTGGTCGCAGCATGTGTCACCTTAGTCACTCAGATGGTCTCGCGACGCCCGTCGTTCCACCCAAGTCTGCTGTTGAACGTGGCCGACTCAGACCCCCTATCCGCTCTCGTCGCCGGTCTTGATCCGTCGTTTCAGTTCACGGTTGCCAGTGACCACTACGACGGGGTCTACTTTCTCGCGATGGCGCTGGACCCATTCGCATTGGGACAGGCGCATGACCTGATTGATCTGGCGGCATACAGGTACGGTCATCCGTTCTATTCGTGGGTTGCGTCGGTGTTGAGTTTCGGGCAACCGGCTGCGTTGCCTTGGGTGTTCTGGGGCCTCAGCGTCCTGTCGATGGCGGCCGCCGCGTACAGTGTGGCGCTGCTCGCCACCCGACTTGGCGCCTCACCATGGCTAGGTCTCACAGTCTCGTTCAGCCCCGGGCTGCTGTTCAGCGCGAGCACGGCTCTCACCGAGCCATTCCAATTGGCACTCATCACGGCGCTCCTTGTGGTGTGGCTGCGATCAAGAACGAACCCGCTGATCCTCGCTGCGCTCGTGGTCGCCTTGTGCCTGACGAAGGAGCAGCTGGTGCTGGTGCCAGTAGCACTCGGGCTGACGTTGCTGCCTGGCATCGTCAAGGAGCGGCGCATTCCGTGGCTGCGGGTCGCGCCGCTGCTGGCCGGGCCGCTATCGCTGGGGTCTTGGCTTTGGTACGCGCGTGGACGCTTCAGCTCAGAGCAGAGCACTTACGACTCCGGCAATCTGGGCGTCCCGTTTGCTGGGTGGCTGAACACCTTCGACCTCGCGGGAGCCCTTCGCGTCAGCGACTTTCACGCCTCACAGATCGGGTCCACCGCAGTCCCAGGCCTGATGGCCACTGCGGCGCTTGTCGTAGCAGGGGCGATCGTCGGCTTCCTCCGAAGAGACCCGCTTGGCTGGACAGTCGTGTCCCAAGCGGCACTTATCTCGACACTGGGCTGGAGGACCTTGCTGTACCCGCACGAGATGTTCCGCATTCCTAGTGTCGCCGCGCTGCTAGCGGCCCTGCTTCTTGGTGTTCACCTCAGCAGACACAAGGAGCCCCGCCAGGCGGTTCCAACGGTCGGGACTGGCTGACCCAACCGTGTGATCCGATCGGGCGATGCCCAGCAGCAGCAAGTTAGCCGATGGTTGTCCAGTGATCGTTGATTCTGTACCCTCCGAACCCATCTCCTTCGTCGTCGCGGCCCCGTGCCGGCCCGGTAGCGCGAACTGGCCGTTGTGCCTGTTTTCAACCGCGGATGACGTGGTTTCTGACGCCCCACATCACGGCTCCGAGTCGATCGGGAACGTTGAGTTTGCCGAGTACGGAGGAGACGTGACGCTTGACAGTGTCTCCCGAGATCTGGAGCCGGCGCGCTATCTGGTCGTTGGTCAGGGATTGGGCCATCAGCTGTAGCACCTCGGTTTCACGGGGAGTCAGGGGCGAGCTGATGAGATCGGATGGCATGAGGCCCGTTGGTCCCTTGACTGAGCCAACAGCCGGTGAGAACGCTCGCAGGCCTGAAGCTGCGGACCGGATCCCCGTGGCAATCCGGTCCGGTGGGTCGGTCTTGACCAGATAGCCCATGGCACCGGCCTGCATCGCGCCAGCCAAAGACTCCGGGTCTTCGAGCGACGTCAGCATCATCACCTTCGCCTCTGGAAAGGAACTCAGAACCTGCCAGGCGAGGTCGAATCCGCTGACGACAGGCATACGAATGTCGATGACTACAACGCTGGGTGGGGATTCGGCGAAATTCCTCAGTGCCGCGGCCGCATCGCAAGCCCACAGGACGGACAAACCCTCATGTCCCAAGCTAGCGGCCAACAGCTGGAGCAAGAGCGGGTCGTCGTCAACCAAACCGACGCTCGTCACACCCGTCACTGCGCTGTGCCTTCGCTCAACATATCAGCGCTTTGGATGGGAATCCTGACCCTAATACTGAAGACCCCTTCGCTAGCCCCCACAGCGCACTCGCCACCGAGTTGCTGCACTGCTTCTCGGATGCCCGCTAGCCCGAGTCCGGAGCTGTCGCCCGGGCGGCGGCTCTCATCGACATCGTTGAACCAGGACAAGGTCATGCTGGTGCTATCGATCCCAATCACACCTACGACCCTGCCACCCTCCCGCGCGTGCCTGCAAATGTTGGCAGTGACCTCGCGGATGACGCGGATGCCTTCCGCCTCCACCACCATCGGCAGCGTGGGAATGCTGACTGCGGGCGCGTCCGCGACGTCGAAGCCGGCCGTCCGAAGAGTCCTGATCGAACGGTTCCACTCCTGCCCCAGTTGCCCGGACGCTATTGCAGCCGCTTCGGTTGGGTTGATCACTTCGCGCAGTTCGACGGCGCCCGCTGAGGCCACCTCGATGATGGCGTCCAACTCGCTGCGCAGCGCATCCTGCGCCGTTGTTTCGCGCCTTAACTGGGCCGCCATCATCAACACTTGAGCCAGACGTGCACCCGCCGTGTCATGCACGGCCTGATTCAGCGCCGATCGCTCCAGCGCGACACGCAACTCCGCGGCGGCACGCTGCGCCCGGCTACTTTGAAAAGTGAGCCGGATGAACTGCCCCAGAAGTGTCAAAATGACTAGGTACAAGATGATGCTGAACTGCTCCATAGCCTCCTGTCCACGGAACAACTCAATCACCACCAAGGCGAAGAGTACGCCGGGCCCCAACCGCGCGGGCTTCCGGCTGTTGGCATCGATACACATTGCAAACGCCAAGAACCACTCCGCACCGTAATCATGGGTCGGAACGCCCATTTGCATCCCCACGAACAGCGCAGTGAAGATCAGTGGCGTGATCGTTGGGCGGCGCATCCACGCATTGACCGCGAAGACAACAAGGAGCGCGACGAACCAAACGGTGACATCAGGCAGCAGCTCGCCGCGCCGTGCCGTGCCCCAAAGCGCCAAGCAACCCATTGCTCCCGCCGCGGCGAGCAGGGCGAAACGAACCCACCGCCATACAGGAGACTCCGGCCGGAAATCGATGCCTACTGGTGCCACCTTGCAACCCTCTCGCTCGGGAACTCGCGCGACTCCCAATCCTCACACACGCGCGAAGGAACCCGCATGGGCCAGCCGGGTGACCCAGATGGGCCATCCGGCCGGGTGGAACCGCCGTTCACTATTCTGTGGCCCCAACGCCGGCAGCAGTATCCCTCATCGCTGGCGGGTCTGTCAGAGAAACGGTGTAAGTGGCTCCATCGCCCGTGAGGGCAGAAGGGGTCATGATGACCGAGTTGAAAAGCAGTACCGTCGAGCCGATCGAGGCCGTCTCGGCCAGACT
>NZ_FQZG01000067.1 GCF_900141915.1 Tessaracoccus bendigoensis DSM 12906
ATTCGGGGTTCATTGGCGGGGTTTGGACGTTGTCAGCAGACGATGCGGGCGACGTCGGTTTGAGTGGTGGATCCTGCTCAAATCCTGGTGCCGGGCCGGGCGAGCCGCGCCAGGGGAGCGATGCCGACGCCGCGTCGTCCGCAGGGGTCCGAGGCGGGGCGATGGGGCGACGCCGTCGCCGTCGCCGTCGCCGTCGCCGTCGCCGTCGCCGTCGTATCCTCGTCGTCGCCTCGTCGCCTCGTCGCCTCGTCGTCGCCGCGCGCCTGTCCGGGTGGGCTTCAGGCGTCCGCCAGCCGGTCCCGTTCAGCCTCCAAGTTCGCCCGCGCCGCGTCACCCCAGAAGGCCCGCCCCTTGACGGTGTGGAACAGCGGCTCGACGGCCAGCAGCGAGCTGACGACCTGCAGCCGCCCACGCCGCCAGGTTTCGTCGTCCAGGTGCTCGAAGTCGAGCCGGACGTCGCGCAGGTAGACGTGGTAACGGCCGGGGACCTGCCCGAGGACGGAAAGGTCGGCGTCGGAGAGCAGCCCGGCCTGCGGGTCGGCCGGATTGTGTTCGGCGGTCATCCGCACCAGCCGGGCGACCTCGTCGACCTCGGTGCCCGACACCAGACGTCCGAGGCTCCGCTCCGCGAGGTTCGCCGAGGCCTCCTCGTCGTCTGGACGACCCTCGTAGACGGCGTCGTGGAACCAGGCGGCAAGCGTGGTCGCGCGCGTCGCGCCGCCGAGCCGCGTCAGGGCGTCGAGGCACTGCGCCAGGTGACGGATGTCGTGGTAATGGCGGTGCGGCTCGACCCATCGTCGGATCAGGTCGTCGCGAAGGTCGTCGGGAAGGCCGAGGCCGCGCCAGGACGACGTCGCCAGCGAGAGCGCCGTCGACCGCGTCGGGGCCTTCTGAGGCGCGTGGACCCGCAGGCCGGAGGCGATGAGTCGACGGACGAGGTCGCGCTCGCGCACCAAGGTCGCCCCGGCTTGGAGCAGCGCCGGGTAGCGGGATTCGGGCACGTCGTAGTGGTCGTGGTCGAAGGCACGCGTCGGCAGGCCGGCGCGTGACGCGAAGTCGTGCAACTCGTCCAGCGACGCGTCGGAGACCAGGTGCCCGAACACGGTGCCGTGGGCCGGCCAGCGCGGCGGGTCGATCAGGATCGCCATCGTCGTCCTCCCTCGTTTTGCCTGTGGTGTGGAGCGGCCCTAAGTTGGCGGTGCACCGACCGATCAGAGGAGCCCCGTGCGCAATTCCATGCTCGCCGCCGGGGCGCTCGTGCTGGTGACCGCGATCTGGGGCTCAACGTTCTTTGTGATCAAGGATGCAGTATCGGCGGTCGATCCGATCGACTTTCTCGCCGTCCGCTTCGCCATCGGCGCGACGGTGCCGGCGATCGTCTTCCTGCCGAGGCTGCGTCGGCTGACGGCGAAGCAGTGGTTGGTCGGTCTGGGGATCGGAGTACTGTTCGGCGCCGGGCAGATCGTCCAGACCATCGGCCTGCAGACCACTGCCGCGTCGATCTCCGGGTTCATCACGAGCGTCTACGTGGTGCTCACGCCGTTCGTCGTGTGGCTGTTCTTCCGGGCAAGGCCGAGCGGGCAGATCTGGGTCGCGGTGGCGCTGGCGATGCTTGGCCTTGCGGTGCTTGGGCTGACTGGGACGGCGAGTTTCGGGCTGGGTGAGACCCTCACTTTGATCGGCGCCGCCGTCTATGCGGTACACATCGTGGTGCTCGGGAGTTGGGCGGAGCGGATGGACGCGATGGCGCTGGCGATCGTGCAGCTGATCAGCGTCGCGATCATCTGCCTGGTGATGGGCGCGCCCGGTGGGTACAGGATTCCGGCCGACCCGACGGTGTGGGCCGCGATCGGCTACACGGCGATCGCGGCTGGGATCGTCACGATGGCGTTGCAGACGTGGTCGCAGAGGTGCCTGTCGCCGACGCGGACGGCCTTGTTGATGACGCTTGAGCCGGTGTTTGCCGCGCTGTTCGCCGTCGCATTCGGGGGTGAGGAGTTCACCGTCCGGCTGCTGGTGGGTGGCGGGCTGGTCGTGGCGGCGAGCGTGGTCGGGGTGCGCGGGGTTGAGGCGTCGTCGAGGGAGTTGTCGGTCGCAGGGTGAGGGAACGGGCGGGGCTCGGGGCTCGGCAGGCCGTGAGCGCTAACCGGAAGTGACTTGGGGGTGGGCGGGGTCTTGGTGGCTGGGGCTCGGTGGGCAGGCTTGGTGGCTGGGGCTCGGTGGGCCATGAGCACTAATCCGGGTTCGATTTGTGAAATGAGAGGTTGGAACGTTCAAACAACCAACGAACCCGCGATAGTGCTCAAACCAACACCCAATGAGCGCTCAGGTCCCCACCTGGCCCCGTGGTCCGGTCCTCCAGCCCAGGGTGAGGACGGGGTGGTGAGGTTTGAGCACTATCCGGGAGTCGATCGGCGACTCGCCGTGGTTGGGCGTCGATTTGGGAATCGAACCCTGGATAGTGCTCAAGGCCAGACGTGACCCTAGCGTCTGCGATGAGCAGGATCCGGGGGGGCATCGACCCCGTAGGGGTGTTGTCAGCAGACAATGCGGATCGCGCCGCATTGAGTGTCAAATCCTGCTCAAACCCGGGTCCCGACCTGACGTCGCCCTCGCTCAAACCCGGGGTTGAGGCGCCGTCGAGGGAGTTGTCGGTCGCCGGGTGAGGGACGGGCGGGACTGGGGACTGAGGGCTGGGGGTGGTGAGGTTTGAGCACTATCCGGGAGTCGATGGGCGACACGCCGTAGTTGGGCGTCGATTTGGGAAACGAACCCGGGATAGTGCTCAAGGCCAGACGTGACCCGAGCGTCTGCGATGAGCAGGATCCGGGGGTCATCGACGCCGTCGGGGTGTTGTCAGTAGACAATGCGGATCGCGTCGCATTGAGTGTCAAATCCTGCTCAAACCCGGGTCCCGACCTGACGTCAGCCTGCTCAAACCCGGGTCCCGACCTGACGTCAGCCTGCTCGACCCCGGTCCCGACCTGACGTCAGCCTGCTCGACCCCGGTCCCGACCCGACGTCAAACCACGCTCGACCCCGGTTCCGACCCGACGTCAAACCCTGCTCGACCCCGGTTCCGACCCGACGTCGGCCCGCTCGACTCCGGTCCCGATCCGACGTCGCCACGCTCGACCCCGGTCCCGACCCGACGTCAGCCCTGCGGCCTCAGCAGCGGGTAGAGGATCGTCTCTCGGATCCCGACACCCGTCAGCAGCATGATCAACCGGTCGATCCCGAGCCCCAACCCACCCATCGGCGGCACCCCGTACTCCAACGCCTCAATGAAGTCCGAGTCGAACTGCATCGCGTCCGGGTCGCCTGCCGCAGCCTTCAGCGACTGCGCCAACAGCACCTCGCGCTGCACCACCGGGTCGACCAACTCCGTGAACCCCGTGCCCCGCTCCATGCCCCCGATGATCAGGTCCCACGCCTCGACCTTCCCCGGTTCGGAGCGGTGCGGGCGTGCCAGCGGCTGCGCGATCGACGGGTAGTCGTAGACGAACGTGGGCTGCAGCAACCCGGGCTCGACCAACTCCTCGAACAGCTTCATCGCCAACTTGTCCGCCCCGACCGCCGGGTCGAACTCGATCTCGTGGGCGTCGGCGACCTCGTGTAGCCGCTCAAGCGGGGTCTCGACGGTGATCTCTTCGCCGACCTTCGCCGAAAGTGCCGGATACACCGGCAGCCACTGCCATTCGCCGTCCAGGTCGATGACACCCTGCGGCGTCTCGATCTGGCGCGACCCGACGGCGTCCGCCGCCGCGACGATGATGTCCTGGATCAGCCGGGCGATCGTGCGCTGGTCGCCCCACGCCTGATACGCCTCGAGCATCGTGAACTCGGCCGAGTGGCTCGAATCGATGCCCTCGTTGCGGAACACGCGGCCGAGCTCGAAGACGCGGTCCGCGCCGCCGACCATCGTGCGCTTCAGGTGCAGTTCCAACGCGATCCGCAGCGTCATGTCGATGTCGAAGGCGTTGATGTGCGTCTCGAACGGCCGTGCCGCGGCCCCGCCGTGTACCAACTGCAGGATCGGCGTCTCGACCTCCAGATAGTCCTGCGCGTACAGCGTCTCGCGGACGGCGCGCGTGATGGCCGACCGCTTCCGCAGCAGGTCGCGCGCCTCGTCACGCACGATCAGGTCGACGTAGCGTCGACGCACGCGCGCCTCTTCCGAGAGTTCCTTGTGGAGCACGGGCAGGGGCCGCAGCGACTTGGCCGCCAGCCGCCACTCGCTGGCCATGATCGACAACTCGCCCCTCTTGGAGGCGATGACGCGGCCCTTGACCCAGACGAAGTCACCGAGGTCGACGTCGGACTTCCATCTGGCGAGGGCGTCCTCGCCGACCTCGGCGAGCGACAGCATCACCTGGAGCCGCTCACCGTTGTCCTCCGGGGTGAAGCCGTCCTGCAGCGTCGCGAAGGCCAGCTTGCCGGTGTTGCGGATGAACACGACACGCCCGCCAGCGGTGACGACGTTGTCGGTCTCCTGCCCGGCCTCGAGATGTCCCCAGCCGGCGCGGATCTCGCGCAGGGTGTGGGTGCGACTCAAGTCGGCCGGGTAGGCCTGACGACCCTCGTCGAGGAGCCGCTGACGCTTCTCCTTACGGATCGCTGTCTGCTCGGAGTCGCTGGGCATCTGGTCGGGCGCTTGAGTCACGCGCGACATCCTACCTTCGCCGCTAGGCTGACGCGCATGACGCTCCAGCCACCAGGGCCCGGCAACGGCCCCAGGCCCGCCCCGCCGAGACCTACTCCGCCGAAGCCCGCCCCGCCGCGTCAACCCAACCCCCGACCCCAGGCGCCCCCGACTCCTCCCCAGCAGCAGTCGGCCGCGAAACCCCCGATCTCGCCTCAACCCCAGCGCGACAGCGATCCGCGCCGCCCGGTCAACGTCGTCTACCGGATCCCCGTGGCGACCACCGAGTTCCTCCCGGGCCGGGAGATCGTCGACGTTATCGGGCTTGTCATCGGGGTCTCGACGCGGCCGCGAGACATGGCGCACAACCCGGAGATGAGCTTCATCAACACCGCGGCAAGGCAGGAAGCCGTCGCCGCGATGGTTCAACTGGCGCTCGAGTCGGGCGCTGACGCCGTCGTCGGGGTCCGCTTCAATAGCGGCAAGATCAGCGAGACGGTGAGCGAACTCACCGCATACGGCACAGCGGTCAGGCTCCGTCGCTGACCGGTGGCCAGGTGGTCGCCAGGCTCAGCCGCCGACCCGGAACACGCTGACGCCGTCGTCGGCGACGTCGAAGCGCAGGTCGGCGAGCGTTTCGACGTGCCAGTCGGCGCCCAGTTCCTCGGCGGTGTGTCCCGTCAGGACCCCGCCGACGGCGCAACCTGCGGCCCGCGCTCCGGCCACCCCGGCGGGGGCGTCCTCGAGGACCAGGCACCTGGACGGTTCGAACCCCAGCAGTTTCGCGGCCAGCAGGAACGAATCCGGGGCCGGTTTGCCGTTGGCGACCGAGTCGCAGGGCACCAGGACCGACGGCGTCGGCAGCCCCGCGGCCCGCAGCCGGGCCGTGATCAGGCGGTGGGTGCAGGAGGTGGCGATCGCCCAGCGGGTCGCGGGGATCGCCTCAAGGGCGGCGAGCGCGCCGGGGAGCGCGACCACGCCGTCGGTGTTTGAGGATTCGAGTTCGTCGATGCGCTCCCCGCCCGCCACGGCCTGCTCCGCCGGCAACAGGGCGCGCGCCAGGGACTCGGACGGCATGCCGGTGAAACTGCGCACCTTGTCCAGGCCGACACCGTACTCCTCGGCGAAGATCCGATACGCGGTCATCATCGACTCGTACGAATTGGCGAGGGTGCCGTCGAAATCGAAGAGGACGGCGTCGAAGACACCCAGCGGCTCGGACCCGGCCGGAGTCACTTCCACAGGGTCATGCCCGCAAAGCAGGCGACGATCAGCCCGAGGCCGATCCCGATGTTCCAGTCGCCGAGGATCTGCATGAAGCCGATCGACTGGCCGGCGAGGCTGTTGACGACCATCCAGACGACGCCGAGCAGGCCGACGGGGAGGAAGACGGCTGGGACCCAGTTGCGGCTGGCGGGAGCGAGGCGCGTGCGTTCCTGGCGCTTCTCTTTCAACTCTGCCTGGTCCTTGGCGTTCTTCCTGACTGCGGCCTTGTTGCGGACCTTGGATTCGGGCACTTGCTGCCTCCTCGACGTGAGCTTTTCAGACCAAGACTAATTGAGCGCGCACCGAATGCCCACTTTGGGCCGCCACTCGCGCACCGCGCCGCGTTACGCTGGTGCGCATGAACTTGTGGGAGCGGCTCCGTGCACGCATCCCACGCGTGCGCGCGAACATGGGCCGGAACCAGGAGCGGCACCGCTCCCCGAAGGGCCGGATCGCGACGGTGCTGGTGTGCGTTCTCGCCGGTCTGATGATCACCGTGTCGGCCATCGCCGCCCGAGGGACCGATCTGCGCAGTGACAGGAGCGCGAACCTGCGCGACGTGATCGTGACCCAAGGCGAGCGCAACGCCGAGCTCCGTAGCCAGGCACAGGAACTGGGTGAGGAAGTCGCCAGCCTCACGACCGCGCAGCCCGGCGGCGAGGACCTGACCGATGCGGTCAACAGCGCCGAGTTTGACGCTGGCCTGGTGGCGGTCACCGGCCCCGGGCTGAGGGTCACCCTCACGGACGCACCGCCGGATTTCCGCCCAGCGGGCGTTGATGACGATGCGCTGGTTGTCCATCAGCAGGATATCCAGGCCGTAGCCAACGCGCTTTGGGCCGGTGGTGCGGAAGCCATGACGATCCAGGGGCAGCGCGTGATCTCCACCACGGGTATCAAGTGCGTCGGCAACTCCGTCGTGTTGCACGGCATCCCGTACGCCCCGCCGTACGTGATTGAGGCGATCGGCGACGTCGATGAACTACAGCGCGGACTGGATGAGTCGCCGGCGATCGAGATCTACCGCCAGTACGTCGAGGCATATGGGCTCGGCTACACGGTCGAAACCAGCGACACGCTCGACCTGGCAGCGTTCGGCGGTGCGGTAGGTCTGCGGTACGCGACCAAGGGCTGACCCGTCAGGTCAGCGTCGTCGACACCAGCGGCGACATGCCCACCGCACGACGCGGGGCCTCGGCGTCGCCGCACACAGCCAGCCAGTTGGCGAGCATCTGATACCCGCCCTCGGTGAGCACCGACTCGGGATGGAACTGGACGGCCTCAATCGGCAACTGGCGGTGTCGCACGGCCATGATGACGCCGGTTTCGGTGCGGGCCGTGACCTCCAGCACGTCAGGGACGGTGTCCTCGACGATGGCCAGCGAGTGGTAGCGGGTGGTGGTCACCGGCGACGGCAGACCATGGAACACGCCGACGCCGTCATGGAAGACCGGCGAGGTCTTGCCGTGTACCAGTTCGGGGGCGCGCCCGACGACGCCGCCGTAGGCGACCGCCATCGCCTGGAGGCCCAGGCAGACCCCGAACAGGGGAACCAGCCCGCCGAGGCTGCGCACGACGTCGACGCAGACGCCTGCCTCCTCCGGGGTGCCGGGGCCGGGGGAGAGGAGCACACCGTCGAAACCCGTGTGCCAACTGGGATCGGCGAACCGGTGGTCGTCGTTGCGCCACACGTCGACCTCGGCGCCGAGTTGCGCAAGGTAGGAGACGATGTTGTAGACGAACGAGTCGTAGTTGTCGATGACGAGGATGCGGGTCACGACGCAATTGTGCCACCGCGGTGGTCGAGTCGCCCGGCGAGTTCTGCGAGCTGGCGTGACGAACCGTCCATCGTTACCTTGACAACTGGGGACCTACGCTCGGGGTAATGGCCTTAACATCGTGATGTTTGTTCGTCTGTGAACCAACATCGCGATGTTAAGCGAAGGTGGGTGTTGTCTGGCGACTTGTCCGACTCACGGCGTCGGCGAGACGCTCGGCGGCGCGCTCGCCGGAGCCTCCGCAATCGTCACCTCAATGACGGTGCCCCTGTCGGCGACCTCGCCCGGATCGATCGACTGCTCGAAGACCTGCCCAGCCGGCTGATCCGCAGTGGCCACCGTCGTGACGGAGATCGTGAAGCCACGCTCCCCCGCCAACTGACCAGCGGCCTGCTCGTTCATACCAGTCAGCGACGGGATCACCGACTTGCCGGTAGCCACGGTCAAGGTGATCGGCGTGTCGAAGTTCACCGCCGAGCCTTCACCCGGGCTGACCGACACGACCCTCCCCGCCTCAGCCCCGATCGGCTCGGTGGCCGGGTCGGCCTCCTTCGCGGGCTGGACGTTGGTGAAGCCGAGCCCCACAAGGATCTGCTTCGCCGCGTCGTAGGACACGTCGAGGACTGTGGCCGGAATCGTCGCCCCGGTCGCGCCTGTCGAGACGTAGTAAACCACCCTCGAACGCGGCTCGACGCGTTCGCCGCCGCTTGGCTCCTGGCGAAGCACCTGGCCCACGTTGTCAGCGGTGCCGGCCTCCTCACGTGGGTCGCCGACCAGACCTGCCTCGCTTAGCAGCTGCTCGGCCTCGCTGACGCTCCGGCCCTCCAGGTTGGGCACCGCCACCAGCGACGGTGACGGGCTGGGGGTCGGTGTGGGCGACGGCGTCGGCGTTGCGGAGATGGTGGGAGTCGGGCTCGGCACGGCGGTATTGCCACCGTTGAACACCATGAAGACGCCCACGATGATCGCCACCAGCACCAGCCCCGCGATGATCAGGAGCGCGATGAGACCCTTGCGGCTCTTCGGCTCATCCTCGACCTCCTCCAGATCCTCGGACGACTCCTCGGTAGGCTTGTTCGGTGAGTTCGGGCTCGGAAGGACGGCGGTCGGGATCACCCCGCGCCGCGCCGTGGTCGTCATCGAGTCGCTCGCAATGATCCGGGTCGGCTGGTCGCCCTGGTTCAGCGCCAACACCGGCTCCCCCGCGATGCAACGCAGGATGTCATCGCGCATCTCCCCGGCATCGGAGTAGCGGTCGCGCGGGTCCTTCTCCAGCGACTTGAGCACGATCGCATCCATCGACGGCGTGATCTCAGGATCGAGCTGCGACGGCGGCACCGGGATCTCGCGGACGTGCTGGTATGCCACCGACACCGGCGAATCGCCCTTGAACAGCGGCTGCGACGTGAGCAGTTCGTACAGCAGGCAGCCGACCGAGTAGATGTCCGAGCGGTTGTCGACCTTTTCCCCGCGTGCCTGTTCCGGGGAGAGGTACTGCGCCGTACCGATCACCGCCGCGGTCTGCGTCATGGTCGCCGACGTGTCCGCCACCGCCCGCGCGATGCCGAAATCCATCACCTTGACGGTGCCGTTTGGCGTCAACATCACGTTGGCGGGTTTGATGTCGCGGTGGACGATGCCCGCCCGGTGGGAGTACGCCAGCGCGTCGAGCACCCCTGCGGTGAACTCGAGGGCCCGCTCAGGGAGAATCCGACGACCGTCGCGCAGCACCTCGCGCAGAGTCACGCCCTCGACGAGTTCCATCACGATGTAGGGAACCGAGATGCTTGTGCCCGTGTCGGGTTCCTCACCGGTGTCGTAGACCGCGACGATGTTCGGATGGTTCAAACCGGCCGCAGACTGCGCCTCGCGGCGGAACCTGGCCTGGAACGTCGGATCGCTGGCCAGGTCGACGCGCAGCCGCTTGACGGCGACGTCGCGCTCAAGCCGGATGTCACGGGCCCGCCAAACCTCGGCCATGCCACCGCGCCCGATGATCGTGTCGAGCTTGTAACGGCCCCCGAGAAGGGCTCCTCGCTCTGTCATCGCTGCAGTTCCTTTCGGTTGGTCGGCCCCCATTTTGCAGAATGGTTCTGAGGAGATCCTGAGAAGTTCATCGCAGCGCCTCCAGTACGGCCTTGAAGATCGGGGCGGCGAGCCTGCCGCCTGAGATGTCGTCGCGCGCCACGTCCGCGTCCTCCACGAACGCCACGATCGCGACGGAGGGGTCCTCCGCGTAGCCCACGAACCAGGCGTAAGGGGGACGGTCGGGGGCGGTTTGTGCCGTGCCGGTCTTGCCGCCGATGGTCACGCCGTCGATCTGGGCCGGGCTGCCCGTGCCGTCCTCGACGACCGCCACCATCATCTGCTGCATCAGCTTCGCGGTCGACTCCGAGATAGGTCGGCTCTGCTCCTCGGGGCTGGTCGCCGAGAGCACGGACAGGTCCCTGTTGGTGACATTGCTTACCAGATGCGGTTTCATCATCACTCCGTCGTTGGCGATCGCGGCCGCGACCTGGACGATCTGGAGGGGGGAGGCGGCCACGTCGAACTGGCCGATGGCCGAAAGGGCGGTCTGGGCCTCGTCCAGTTCCGTCGGGAACCGGGAGACGGCCGCGGCGATGTCGATCGTCGGGTCCTGGTTGAAACCGAACGCCTCGGCCTGGGCCCGCAGCTTGTCGGCGCCGAGTTCGAGGCCGAGGTTGCCGAACGCCGTGTTGCAGGACACCTGAAGCGCCTGCTCGATCGTCACCCGGTCGCCGCCGCAGTTGGTCGAGTTGCCCATCGTTCGGCTCGAGTTGGGCAGCGGGAGCGAGGCGGGCGCGTCGACCATGGTGTCTGGCACCATGCCGTCCTCCAGCGCCGCCGCGGCGGTGACCAGCTTGAAGGTCGACCCCGGCGGGTAGACCTCCCGGGTCGCACGGCCCTTGAGGGGCTCGTCGTCGGCGTTGAGTAGCTCGCTCCACGCCGTCTGCGCCTCGCCGAGGTCGACGGTGGCGAGCCGGTTCGGGTCGTAGGTGGGGGTCGAGACGAGGGCTAGGATTTCGCCGGTGGTGTAGTCGACGGCGACGACGGCGCCACGTTGGTCCCCGAGAGCGTTCACCGCGGCGGCCTGCGCCCGAGAGTTGAGGGTCGTCTGGATGTTTGCCCCCGTGGTCTGCTGGCTCGTCAGCAGGTCGAGGATCCGGTCGAACGACTGCTCAGACGAGGTGCCCGCCATCTCCTGGTTGTAAGACTCTTCAAGGCCGGAACGGGCGAAATCGTAGGAGAACCAGCCGGTCACCGAACTCCAGAGCTCGGCGTCGGGATAGGTGCGCACGAATGGGAAACGGCCACTGCCCGGAACGGACTCGGCGATCGGATCGTTGCCGACGAGGATCGCGCCCCGGTCGCGCGAGAACTCGGCGTCGCGGACCCGACGATTCCTGCTATCCGCATTCAGCGCGTCTGTGCGCACGAGCGAGATCCAGGTCACGTTGACCAGTAGCGCGGCGAGCAGGACCGACACGAAGATCGTCACCGTACGGATCGGGCCGTTCATCGCGGGATCACCATCGTGGTGGCGCTGAGGTCTTCAGCTTCCTGAGGCGCGGCCGTCGCCGCCTGCGGCATGCGTGCCCGGTGCGAGATCACCATCAGGATACCGATGATGATCCAGTTGGCGATCAGGCTGGAGCCGCCCTGCGACATGAACGGGGTAGTCAGGCCGGTCAGGGGCAACAGCCGGGTGACGCCACCGATGATCGCGAACACCTGGAGCGCGAACGTGAAGCTGAGGCCTGCCGCGAGGAGCTTCCCGAAACCGTCCGGCGTGGTCAGCGCGGTCTTGAAGCCGCGTGCGATGAGTAGACCGTAGACCATGATCACGGCCATCAACCCGAGGATGCCGAGCTCCTCGCCGATCGCCGCGGCGATCATGTCGCTCTTGGCCAGGGGCGTCAGACCCGGTCGGCCGAGCCCCCAGCCGCGCCCGAACAACCCGCCCCACGCAAACCCGAACTGCGCGCTGATGATCTGCAGGTTCGCGTCGTAGTCGCTGAACGGGTTGAGCCAGGCGTTGACGCGGCGCGGCACGTGATTGGTGAACTTGAAGGCGGCGATGGCGGCCCCGACGAACAGCACCCCGGCAAGGATCGGCCACGCTGGGCGCTGCGTCGCGATGTAGATCATCACGGTGAACAGCCCGAAGAACAGCAGGGAGGTGCCGAGGTCGTTCTGGAACACCATCACGGCCAGACAGGCGAGCCACATCACCATGATCGGCCCGAGGTCGCGGGCCCGGGGCAGCTCGACGCCCAGCACCCGGTGCCCGGCCAGCGCCAGCACGTCACGCTTCTCGTAGAAATACGCCGAGAAGGCGATCGCCAACGCGATCTTGGCGACCTCCGCAGGCTGGAACGACATCCCGAAGACGCGGATCCAGATCTGCGCGCCGCCCGAGCGCCAACCGATGCCGGGCACCAGCGGAAGCAGCAGCAGGATGAGCCCGGTGATGAACATCAGGTACGGGTAGCGCTGGAGCCGACGGTGGTCGCGCAGCAGGATGACGACCAGCGAGAACAGAAGTAACCCGAGCCCCGTCCAGATCAGCTGCGTGGTCGAATCGGCCTTGACAGGCTCGGGGATCTGATCGATCCGGTAGATCATCGCGAGGCCCAGACCGTTGAGGAGGAACACACACGGCAGGATCAGGGGGTCCGCATATGGGAGCAGGAACCGGACGACAAGGTGGGTCGCGATCCCCATGCCGTACCAGATACCTGCGACGGCCAGCACGCCGTCGGGCAGTTCGGCGTACAGGTTCAGGTGGCTGAGCACCCATCCGGTGAAGCCGAACGTCTGCGCCAGCAGGAGCAGCGCCAACTCAACCCAGCGCCGTTTCCGGTAGACGATCACTTCATCGGCGAGCGCCGGTTGCACCTGATCGGACATCAGCACGCCTCCGGGTCGGCTTCTGCGGACGTCGAGGGTGTGGCGGTGATGCCGCTCGGGAGGGGATCGGGGCTGGCGGTCATGCTCGTTGAGGCGCCGGGAAGCCCTGGCGCGGTCGGAAGGCCTGGGACGGTGGGTGCGCCAGGTGAGGGCGACGGCGACACGGTCGGGTTCGGGCGGTTGCGCTCCTCCCGCACCTCGACGCACCGTCGGGCCAACTCCCGGAATGCCTCCGTCGTACCCTTCGCGGATTCGGGGTTCCGTACGGGGATGGTCGCCTCGACCTGACGCTGGAAGAACTTGGGAAGGTCACGCACCTGGATGTCGGTGCGTTCGACGACGTGGTTCAGCTCGATCCCCAATGCACCGCCCGGCAGCCCGTTGAACACGGCCACCTGGCCCTCATCTGCTCCGACGAAGTAGCGGGTCCGCCCGTAGGCGTAGAGGCCCCAGGTGCCGCCGCCAAGCACCAACGCGACGGCCATGATCGCGGCGATCACCCCCGGCCAGCGGCGTCGTGGCTCTCCGGGGGCGTAGCGGGCAACCTCCTCCGCGTCCACGTCGGGCTCCGGCGGGGGGCCGTCCGGTTCGGGAGCGCGCGGGGGCGCCTGATCGTCATCGACGTCGGCCGCGGCGGGCTGCCCGACGGCTGGGATCCGAACCTCGTTGGCCGAGCCGACCAGCAGGCCCGGAACTGCGTCCAGGGAGTCGTCCTGCTCGACCACGTCGCCCAGCACGATGGTGATGTTGTCGTGCCCGCCGCCGTCGTTGGCTGCGGCAGCCAGTTTCGAGATGGCCTCCGACGCGTCCTCGATGCTCAGCAGCAGGGCCATCAGGTCGTCGTCGACAAGGCCGCTCAACCCGTCCGAGCAGAACATCAACCGGTCGCCCAGGTGGGCGTCGAACACCTCGAAGTCTGGTTCGAAACCGGGCTGCCCGTTGAGCACCCGTAGGATCAGCGACCGGTGCGGATGTACGGCTGCCTGGGCCGGCGTCAGCCTGCCTTCATCGATCAGGGACTGCACCCAGGAGTGGTCGTGCGTGATCTGCGTCAGTACACCGTCGCGCAGAAGGTAACCGCGGGAATCTCCGATGTGGGCCAGCCCGAAGCGCTGCCCGTCGAACATCGCCCCGCAGAAGGTCGTGCCCATGCCGTCGAGCTGCAGATCGTCGTCGATCAGGTCGCGGAGCTTGGCATTGGCCCGTTCCAGGATGCCGCCGATGCGCTCCAGCATCTCCCCGCCGTCGGCGGCGCGATGATCGGACCTCGCGGCCTCCGTCGAAGCCACCGCGGAGGCCAGGTCGCCCGCGGCGGCCCCGCCCATGCCGTCCGTTACGAGCAGCATGTTCGGGGAGGCGTAGCCCGCGTCCTGATTGTTCTTGCGGACCCGGCCCACCTCCGAGTGGGCGGCGAAACGGAGGCTGAACATCAGATCTCCAGTCGCATCAACGTCTTACCGATGCGCACGACGTCGCCGACCGTGACCTGGAGGGGTTCGGTGGCCCGCTTGCCGTTCACATAGGTGCCGTTGGTCGAGCCAAGGTCGCTCAGCAGCCACGTGGTCGGGTCCTGCTGCACCAGTCGGGCATGCCGGGCGGAGGCATAGTCGTCGTCCAGGAGGAGGGTCGAATCGGCCGCTCGACCCAGGTTGATCACGGGTTCTACCGGAACCGAGGTGCCTTGCTGAGGGCCGGACGTGATCGCGAACCTCGTCGGTAGGCGGCTGCGACCCTGTCCGCGGCCCCGGTCGGCCGGGATCGCGGAAAGCGACGAGGCCGGGACGCGGCGTCCGAAGAGGTCGGTGCGCACGACGTTGGCCACGAACAGGATGAACAGCCACAACAGGGCGAGGAAGACGATCTTGATCGCCGTGACGATGAGGTCTGACAAGGCTCAGGACTCCGAGGGCGTGTGTACCAGCATGCGGGTGTTGCCGACCTCGATCCGTGAGCCTTCCCCGATGCGGGTCTTGGTGATCCGGGTGCCGTTGACGTGTATCCCGTTGGTCGAACCGAGGTCCTCGATGGTGATCACGGGATGCTCCTGGTCGCCCGAGACCGTGATCAGCGCATGCCGTCGGGAGATGCCCGGGTCGTTGATCCGCAGGTCGGCCTCCGTCCCGCGGCCGATGAGCAGGCCCGGCGCCACGAGCGGGTGGCGCACGCCGTTGACCTCCAGGACCAACTGACCGGTGCGCTTCTGACGGCCGTTGGTGTCGCCGGAGCCGGCCCGGCTCGCGACGGTGAACTGCCCCGTCGGAAGCGAGGTGTCGAGGGTGTAGCCGATCGAGATGGGGCCGTTGAACACGTAACTGCGCTCGGCGGCATGCTCCCGGATGCCTGGCAGGATCTCGGTGTTGAGGGTCTTGGAATACGGCGACAGCCGGTCGTAGTCGGCCTGCGAGAGCCCGATCTGGAAGAGATTGGGGACCAGCCGCTTGTCGCGGCTCAGCAGCTTGGCCTCGGCGTCGAGCTCGCGTTGGATCCCGGCAACGATCTCCACCGGATGCACATAACCTTTGAAGGCACGCGCGAAGACCTTCCCGACTGCGGATTCGATCCGCTTTTCAGCCTTGTCAAAGACGCCCATGTGCCTCCTCTCCTGAAGTGTCCCTTGGGATGTTCCGGCCATAGCTTACCTGTCGGGGCTGTTTGTCAGGCCCCGCGGCCCGGGGCAGGAGCCTACCTGCCCTCAGCGGCGTTGGGGTGCGGCCCACGGGAATGTGTCGATTGCGCCCGCGAAGGTCGCCAGGATCTCCTGGGCGCCCTCCAACGCGGACAGCGACTCGTCGGCCAGCCTGGCCTCCACCCAGGCGGCGGTGTCGCGGACCTCGGGCGAGGTGCGCAGCGCCTCCATCAACTCGTCGCGCACCATGTTCCACAGCCAATCCTCCTGCTGCGCGAGCCGGCGCGTCCGCAACGTGCCGGCCTCCTCCAACTCGGTGCGGTGCTTGGTGACGGCGTCCCACAGTTCGTCGAGACCGGCGCCGGTGTACGACGAGCACGTGAGCACCGGTGCGCGGCGCTTCTCGTTCTCGCTGGTGATCAGCTTCATGGCGATGCTGAGCTCGCGGGCCGCGACCCGTGCGGCCTGCTCGGTGTCGCCGTCGGCCTTTGTGATCGCGATGACGTCGGCGAGTTCGAGGATGCCGCGCTTGATGCCCTGGAGTTGGTCGCCGGTGCGGGCGACCTGGAGCATCAGGAACGTGTCGACCATCCCCGCAACGGCCACCTCTGACTGCCCGACACCCACCGTCTCGACGAGGATGACGTCGTAGCCGGAGGCCTCCAGCACGAGCATCGATTCGCGGGTGGCGCGGGCGACGCCGCCCAGGTGGCCGCCGGAGGGGGAGGGGCGGATGAACGCCTCATCCTTGGCCGCAAGATCGGCCATTCGGGTGCGGTCGCCGAGGATCGAGCCGCCGGTGCGCGATGAGGACGGGTCGACGGCGAGGACGGCGACGCGGTGGTGTCGCTCGTCGATCAGCTTGACGCCCATTGCGTTGATGAAGGTCGACTTGCCCGCCCCCGGTACCCCGGAGATGCCCACCCGGAAGGCGGCGCCGGTGCGTGGCGCGATCAGTTGAAGCAGTTCGTGCGCCTGCTCACGGTGAGACGGCTTGGTCGACTCGACGAGGGTGATCGCCCTTGCGATCGCCGCCCTCGAACCGTTCGCGATGCCTTCTGAGAGTTCCGAAACATTGACCCGACGCATGGCATCGACCTTACCGTCCACCCCCTGGCTGGTGGCGGTCGACTTGCCGTAGGCCCACCCGGGACGGCGAAGCCCCGGGGCGTTGATAGCCTCGAGGTGGGTCTGGGGCGGCCAGCACCTCAAGAACTCAGAAGGATGAGGATGTCAGAGAAACTGCTCGCGGAGACCATTTCCACCATCGGGGCCGTGTCGTCGGAGGCCCTTTCCGAGGCGACTCACCGCCAGGCAAACCTGACCAAGCCTGCCGGCAGCCTCGGGCTGCTGGAGAAGGTCGGCATCCGGCTGGCCGGGATCGCAGGCCAGTGCCCACCGCCGGTGCCCGAAGGCGCCGTCGTCGGGGTGTTCGCCGGTGACCACGGCGTCTGCGCGCAGGGAGTCACCCCGTGGCCGCAGGAGGTCACCGTGTCGATGCTGCTGAACATGGTCGCAGGAGGGGCCGCCGTCAACGTGCTGTCGCGGCAGGCGGGCGCCAAGGTCATGCTGACCGACGTCGGCGTCCTGGGGGACTACCCGGCCAGCGACGGCGTCCGGGACAGGAAGGTCGCCCGGGGTACCCGGGACCTCTCGGTCGAGCCGGCGATGACCCGGGACGAGGCACTGCGGGCGATCGCCGTCGGGATCGAAGCGGCCGACGAAGCCGTCGCGGGTGGCGCGCGGGTGCTGCTGACCGGCGAGATGGGCATCGGCAACACCACCGCCTCGAGCGCGCTGATCTCGGTGTTCACCGGAGCCGACGTGTCGTCGGTGACCGGCAGGGGCGCCGGTGTCGACAGCGAGGCCCTCGCCCGCAAGGTCGCCGTCATCGAGCGCGCCCTCGCGTTGCACGCGCCGGACGCGGCAGACCCCGTCGGGGTGCTGGCGAGCGTCGGAGGGCTGGAGCAGGGCGCGATCGCCGGGTTCATCCTCGGCGGCGCCGCCCATAAGGTGCCGGTGATCCTCGACGGGGTGATCGCCTGCGCCTCGGCCTGCGTCGCGGTTGCGCTGGCGCCCGAGGTGCGGGGCTACCTGATCGCCGGGCACGCGGGGACCGAGCCGGGCATCACCGAGGCGTTGCGTCACCTGGAACTCGACGCGCTCGTCGACCTGGGGTTGCGCCTCGGGGAGGGGACGGGTGCGGTGTTGGCGTTGCCGATGGTGCAGGCGTCGGCCCGGATCCTCGGCGAGATGGCGACGTTCGAGGACGCGGGGATCGCCGCAGGATAGCGGGGGTCGTCGGGGTTCGTTCGGTGCGGAGGGGCTCGGCGCGCGTGTCGCGTGCACAGTTCTCTGTATGCGTCGAGGCAACCCCAGATACGCCCGGCCTCCATGTATAGAGAGATTTATGCACGCCATGCCCGGGCGGCTGCCCTTCCGAATAAGACTCGGGGCGACTAGCGTTGACCCATGTCTGAATCCGATGAGCCGCAGGTTGAACAGGTCGATCCCAAGGAGGCCATGCGGCAGGCCTTGGATCGCAAGAAGCAGAAGGAGCACTTCTCCGCGTCGCACGGCGTCGACGCCGAACGGGGCGAGGGGCACGCCCACGGCAAGGTGGGCGGCAAGCGGGAGTTCCGGCGCAAGTCGGGCTAACCGATCCGTCATGTCCAAGCCGAGTACCGCATCGATCGGCACTTCCTAGCCCATCCGGTCTGCTCTCCGAGAACGGCCATCTGGTTCCAGCCCTGCGCTGCGCGGGGATGAACCGGATGGCCGTTGCCCTTTAGGCGCTCTCCCGCCAGAGTGGCCGGGGAGTGACCGTGACCTTCTCAGATGGCTCGGCCGACCCGTCCAAGATCTTCTCGATGAGATCGGTGATCGCCTCGGCGAGCCCGCTTCCGATCACGTTCAGCGTGGTCAGCGGCGGAACGGTCAGGCCGCCGAGGGTCAAACCGTCATTGCCGACGATCCTGACGTCGCCAGGCACCGCATAGCCGTCCCGGTGCGCCGCGTTGAGCGCACCCATCGCCATCAGGTCGCTGAACGCGATGACGGTGTCGGTCTCGGGAAACTGGGCCATGAGGCGACGGAAGCCGTCCACCCCGGTGTCGAGCGAGAGGAGGTCGACCTCGCACACCACGATCGCCTCGCGTGAAGCCGCGTCGACATGGCGCTCATACGACCTGCGTCGGTCGGACTTGAAGTAGTCGATGCCGCCCACCTTGGGCTCCAGAAGCCCGAACCGGCGGGCGCCGCGCTCCCGCAACCCGGAAAGAAGCTCGGAGATGCCCGCGTCGAAGTCGATCGAGACCGAATGCAGCCCTGGGCGGGAGGACCGAATGCAGCCCTGGGCGGGAGGCGGTCTCGCCGATGAGGATCGTCGGGACGCCGTGCGTGGCGGCGACGAGGTCGTCGGCCTCGCCTTGCAGGTACCCGACGAGGAGGTCGACCTCGTCGGCCAGGAGCAGCGGCGTCTCGACGGGTGCGACCTCCTGCGATGTGACGCTCATCTGCCAGCCGCGGGCCGCGAGCAGGCGCTGCAGTTCGGCGGTGAACTCGCCGTAGAACGGGTTGCGGAACGTCTCGACCACGAGCCCGATCGCCGTCGTGCGCTTGTTGCTGGCCAGGTTCTTCGCGAAGCGGCTGGGCTGGTAGCCCATGCGGCGGGCCGCCTCAAGCACACGTTCGCGAGTCTGGGGGCTGATGCGCGGCATGCCGTTCATCGCCCGCGTCACGGTTTGGCGCGACACGCCGACCTCCGCCGCGATGTCTTCAATGGTTACTCGCTGCTTCACGCCGTCACCTTCCCCCTGTGAGGCCATCCTAGGTGGAGTGGAACGTGTCCCGGAACCTTGTCTGGCGACTTGTGGTCGGGTCTTTTGGCCTTAACATCGTGATGTTTGTTCATCTGTGAACCAACATCACGATGTTAAGCGAAGGTGGGTGTTGTCTGGCGACTGTGGTCGGGTCTCTGCACCGTGCGCGAGGCGGCTCGACCGTCGCGCGAGGCCTGGCTCGACCGTCGCGTAGACGTGAAAGTGGGGCCGACACCTAAGTGTCGACCCCACCTTCCAGATCAGATGATCAGTCTTCGAGCTGAGCCAGCAGCTTCGTCAGCAGCTCAACCGCAGACTCCGGGATGATCGTGCCGGGCGGGTAAATCGCGTCAGCGCCGTTCTCGCGGAGCTCCTCGAAGTCCTGGCTCGGGATCACGCCACCGACCACGATCATCAGGTCTTCGCGACCCAGCTTGTCCAACTCCTCACGCAACGCGGGCACCAACGTCAGGTGACCGGCCGCGAGCGAGGAGACCCCGACGACGTGCACGTCGGATTCGACGGCCTGCCGGGCGACCTCCTCCGGGGTCTGGAACAGCGGGCCGACGTCGACGTCCATGCCGAGATCCGCGTAGGCAGTCGAGATGACCTTCTGGCCACGGTCGTGACCGTCCTGGCCCATCTTGGCCACGAGAATGCGGGGGCGACGGCCCTCCTTCTTCTCGAACTCCTCGACCAGCTTGCGGGCCTTGTTGATCGTCTCGGACGAACCGGACTCCTTGTTGTACACACCAGAGATCGTACGGATGTTGGCCGTGTAGCGGCCGTAAACCTTCTCAAGTGCGTCGGAGATCTCACCGATCGAGGCCTTCGCCCGTGCGGCCTTGATGGCCATCGCGAGGAGGTTGCGGTCAGGATCCGTCGGATCCGGGTTCGCGGCAGCCCAGGTGATGTGCTCGAGGGCGGTCTGGGTGGCCTGCTCGTCACGCTCGGCGCGAAGCCTCTCCAGCTTCGCGATCTGCTGTGCACGCACCGACTTGTTGTCGACCTTCAGGACCTCGAGGGCATCCTCGTTGTCGAGCTGGTACTTGTTGACGCCGATCACCGGCTGACGACCGGAGTCGATGCGGGCCTGAGTACGGGCCGCGGCCTCTTCAATGCGCATCTTGGGGATGCCAGCCTCGATGGCCTTTGCCATGCCACCGGCCTGCTCGACCTCCTGGATCCGCTCCCACGCCTTCCTAGCGAGCTGTTCGGTCAGCTTCTCCACGTACGCGGACCCGGCCCACGGGTCGACCGTGCGGGTGGTGCCCGACTCCTGCTGCAGGAACAACTGGGTGTTGCGCGCGATGCGGGCAGAGAAATCCGTCGGCAGCGCGATCGCCTCGTCGAGGGCGTTGGTGTGCAGCGACTGGGTGTGCCCCTGCGTCGCCCCCATCGCCTCGACGGCGGTGCGGATCACGTTGTTGTAGACGTCCTGCGCGGTCAGCGACCAGCCGGAGGTCTGCGAGTGGGTACGCAGCGACATCGACTTCGGGTTCTTCGGCCCGAACTCACGCACCAGACGCGCCCAGAGCAGACGCGCGGCGCGCATCTTGGCGACCTCCATGTAGAAGTTCATGCCGATCGCCCAGAAGAACGACAGCCGCGGCGCGAACTGATCGACGTTGAGGCCGACCGACTCGCCTGCGCGGATGTACTCGACACCGTCGGCCAGCGTGTAGGCCATCTCGATATCGGCCGTCGCGCCCGCCTCCTGCATGTGGTAGCCGGAGATGGAGATCGAGTTGAACCGGGGCATGTTCGCCGAGGTGTAGGCGAAGATGTCGGCGATGATCTTCATCGACGGCTGCGGCGGGTAGATGTAGGTGTTGCGGACCATGAACTCCTTCAGAATGTCATTCTGAATCGTTCCGGCGAGCTGCGCAGGCTTGACGCCCTGCTCCTCGGCCGCGACCACGTAGAAGGCGAGGACCGGCAGCACTGCGCCGTTCATCGTCATCGACACCGACATCTGGTCGAGCGGGATGCCCTCGAACAGTTGACGCATGTCGAGGATCGAGTCGACGGCCACACCGGCCATGCCGACGTCACCGGCCACGCGTGGGTGGTCGGAGTCGTAGCCGCGGTGCGTGGCAAGGTCGAATGCGATCGACAGGCCCTTCTGGCCGGCCGCGAGGTTGCGGCGGTAGAAGGCGTTGGACTCCTCGGCGGTGGAGAAGCCGGCGTACTGACGGATCGTCCACGGCTGGTTGACGTACATGGTGGCGTACGGGCCACGCAGGAACGGCGGGATGCCGGGGCGGGTGTTCAGGAAGTCGAGACCCTTGAGGTCGGCGTCGCCGAACAGCGGCGGCACCAGGATGTGCTCGGGGGTCTGCCAGCCGGCGGTGTGGCCGAGGCTCTCGTTGATCGCCTCAAACTGGGCGGCGGCGTCGGCGGGTTCCGACGCGGCGCCCAGATCGATGTCTGTGAAACGGGGGATTGTCATATCAGGCTCCCAACTTGTTCAGGGTGTTGGTCAGCAGCTCGACGACGTTCATGCCGTCGAAAACGTTGCCGTCGACGACTTCCGCGCCGCCCTCGCCCAGTTCCTTGACCTGGCCGGCGACCAGCACCTCTTCGGCACCGGCCTCCCGCAGCGCCTTGGCGACGGCGATGCCCTGCGCGGCGTAGACCTTCGCGCTGGAGACGAGCACGACGATCTTCGCGTCGTTCTCCTTGAGCTGGCGGACGAAGTCCTCGGGGGTCGAACCCTCGGCCAGGACGGTGGCGATGCCGCCGACGTGGTACAGGTTCGACGTGAAGCCCTCGCGGCCACCGAAGTCGCGGCGGGCCCCGAGCGCTGCGAGCAGCACCTTGGGCTCGTTACCCGCGGCGCGGGCAGCATCTGAGCGGTCCCGCAGGTCCTCGAAGACCTGAGAGTCGCGCACGACCTGCAGCCCGGCAAGGGCCGGGGCCGCGGGACGAGCGGTCCGCTCGACGGGTGCCTCGGTGTAGTTCGGGAACATCGACACGCCGGTGATCGGCGTCTTGCGGGTGGCGAGCCGCGCGGCGCGGGCCTCGTTCACCTCGTCGAGCTGTGCCTTCACGGTGCCGTCGGCCAGAGCCGCGGCGAAACCGTCGGCGTCGAGCTGCTGGAAGAGGGCCCAAGCCTTCTCCGACAGCTGGCGGGTGAGGGATTCGACGAACCAGGAGCCGCCTGCCGGGTCGTTGACGCGGCCGATGTTCGACTCCTCGGCAAGCACGATCTGCGTGTTGCGCGCGACCCGTCGCGACATGTCGGTCGGCAGACCGGCGATCGTGTCGAACGGCAGCACCGTCTGGATCTCAGCGCCGCCTGCGGCGGCCGCGAACGTGGCGATCGTGCCGCGCAGGATGTTGACGTAGGAGTCGTCGCGGGTGATCTCGCGCAGCGAGGTGACGGCGTGCTGGATGGCGCCACGCTTGGCCTCGGTGACCCCGAGCACCTCGCCGACCCGCGACCACAACCCGCGCAGCGCGCGCAGCCGGGCGATGGTGGCGAACTGGTCGGTGGTGGCGGAGACTCGGAAGATCAGCGCACCGAAGGCGTCGTCGACGCTGACACCGGCGTCGACCAGCGCGCGGACGTACTCGACGCCGGTGGCGATGGCGTAGGCCAGTTCGTGCACGTCGCCTGCGCCGGCGCTGTTGTAGATGGTCGAGTCGACGACGAGGGGCCGCACGTTCGGGAACGCGCAGGCAAGGTCGAATGCCTTGGGGACGACCGTCAGGTCGGGCTTCGTGCCAGCCAGGGCGGCGGCGGCGATCGGGTCGACACCGAGGTTGCCGCTGACCGAGGCATTGTCGGCCTCCGAATCGCGGAGGTACTCGGACAGCTTGGCCGCGGCGGCCAACTGCTGCGTGCGGCTCGTCAGGTACACCGGCGCCAGGTTGAGCAGGACTCCCTGCAGCACCTTGTCGAGGTCGTCGATGCGGACTGCATCGGGGTCGACCCGCAGGTACACGGCGGTGTCGCCGCGCTCAAGGTCGGTCAGGATCTCCCGGTGGGCATCCGCCACGTCGGGATTCTCCTGCAGCTGGGCAATCTCCCAGGCATCCATGTCGCCGTTGCGGACCGTGGTGCCTCGGACGAACGGGGCGACGCCGGGGTAGCCCAGCTCGTCGACACCGTCCTCGATCGTGTACAGCGGCTTGATGGTGAGGCCGTCGACAGTGGTGCTGGTCAGGCGCTTGTACGCCTGGTTGATGTCCAGTTCCTTGCCTTCTGGTCGCTTCCGGTTGAGGACCTTCAGAACCTCCTTCTCCCAATCCTGCTGGGAGGGGGTGTTGAAGTCCGCGGCCAGGCTGATGTCGGCCGCACTAGTGGCTTGATCGCTCATCGCTCTCCGTCTTTCTAAGGGGCTTGAACCCAGAAACAACCCTAACCCAGACGATTGGGGAAGGGGCGGGCGGGGCTCGATAGGTCGGACCAGGTTTGCGTGGGGAGGGGTTGTGGGCTGGGTTGGGGTGTGGGCTGGGTTGGGGTGTGGGCTTGAGCACTATCCCGGGTTCGTTGAGAGTTTGAACGTGCAAACAGGTGTCTTTGATGATCGAGTCCGGGATAGTGCTCAGCGGACCGGCAGTCGCGCGGGCCGGGTCTGGCCTTGAGCACTATTCGGGGTTCGTTTGCCGAAATGACGCCCGATTACGGCGTGTCGCCCATCGAGCCCGGGATAGTGCTCAAAGGTCGGGTCGCGCTGGGCGGTGCGGGTCGACGGGTGGTGCGTACGGCGCCGTCGAGGAGGTGCTGCTTGCGGGGGTGGACGTCGTCGCCAGCGTTGTGGCGTGGTTGCCAGCGGTATGTCTGGATACCTGCTGTATACCGCTGGTGGCGAGGCTTGTCGCTGGTGTCGCGCGCATGGGGCTGGTGTCGGGGCCGTTTCGCTGGTGTCAAAGGGGTCTGGCGCTGTTTGGAGTGTGGGCTGGGTCGAGTTGGCGGCTTGAGCACTATCCCGGGTTCGTTGAGAGTTTGAACGTGCAAGCGGGCGTCTTGGACGATCGAGTCCGGGATAGTGCTCAACGGGACACCGAGCCCCGGCTCAGCGACCTCGGTCGGTGCGGGACGGCGGGCGGTCGCCGCGGATCGAGGCGACCATGTCGAGCACGCGCCGGGTAGCCCGGACGTCGTGGGCGCGGAAGACCGTAGCGCCCTCCCAGGCCGAGACCGCCGTCGCAGCCAGGCTCCCTTCGAGTCGCTCGTCGACGGGTAGGTCGAGGGTTTCCCCGACGAAGTCCTTCCGGCTGATCGCCTGCAACACCGGGTGCCCGAGCCCGACGATCCGCCCCGTGTGCGCGACGAGGGCAAGCGAGTTGAGCGTCGTCTTGCCGAAGTCCAGAGTCGGGTCGAGCAGGATCTGCTCGGGGGCCAGCCCCGCGGCGAGGGCGCGGGTGGCCCCGTCGCTGAGGACGCGAACCACGTCGTCGACGACGGCATCGCCGGGCCCGTAGTCGATCCCGACGGGGTCCGTCCGGGGCGCGAGCCCACCGGTATGCGAGACGACGTAGCCGACCCCGTCGCGGGCAGCGATCCCGAGCAGTTCGGGATCGGCACCCTGCCACGTGTCGTTGACGAGGTCCACCAGGCCCCGGCAGGCGTCGGCGACCTCGGCGCGCCAGGTGTCCAGCGAAGTGAGCAGCCCGGGCATGGCGTCGCGCAGCGCGGTAAGAACGGGACGGACCCGGTCGATCTCGGTCGCCTCGTCGACCCAGTCGCCTTGCTGCCCGGCGCGGACGCCGCCGACGTCGACGATGCTCACCCCCTCGTCGACCATGGCCGCGGCGCGCGTGATGACGCTGCCGACGTCGGTGTGGCGGGCTGGGGCGTAGAACGAGTCGGGCGTCCGGTTGACGATGCCCATCACCGCGGGTCGGCCGGCGTCGAAGCGTTGGCCTCGCAGGATCAGGGGAACGGGGGTCGGCTGGGTCACGCGGTCGAGTCTGCCAGCAGGGGAAAGAGTCGCTCGGTGACGTCCTTGCCGTGGACGCTGCGCCTGGACGACGGCCGTACGGTCGTCGCGTGTGGTTCCGTCGTCGTCGCGGGTGGTTCTGACGTCGTCGCGGGTGGTTCTGACGTGTCACTCGGACGCGGCGGTTTCGGCGGGGTCTTGGGTTCGGGTCCTGTCCCGCGAAAATCGGCCAGTGGTCGGTTCTGGGGTGTCTGGTGTCGGGGATTGGCCACTGCTTGTCC
>NZ_FQZG01000040.1 GCF_900141915.1 Tessaracoccus bendigoensis DSM 12906
CCGCCGACGGCGGACGCGGGCAGTGGCTGGCCCCGGGTTTGAGCAGGATCTGCAAGTCAACGCCGTCGACGCTGCATCGTCAGCAGAAAACACCCGGATCGCCCCAATGAGTAGTAGATCCTGCTCAACGACGCGACCACCCCAGCCCCCACCCCCACGGCGGTAACCTCGACCCCATGGCAGCAGGCTGGCAGTTCTGGATCGACCGGGGTGGCACGTTCACCGACATCGTGGCCCGACGACCCGACGGCGCCCTACTCACCCACAAGCTCCTCTCCGAGGACCCCGCGACGCCTCCCCGCTACCTCGACGCCGCCGTCGCCGGCATCCGGCACCTGCTCGGCATCGACCAGGGAGAACCGATCCCCTCCGACCGCATCGAC
Source organism: Tessaracoccus bendigoensis DSM 12906 (assembly GCF_900141915.1). GTDB lineage: Bacteria > Actinomycetota > Actinomycetes > Propionibacteriales > Propionibacteriaceae > Arachnia > Arachnia bendigoensis. Next base: position 384 of record NZ_FQZG01000040.1, read on the forward strand.
GTCGTCCGCATGGGTACCACGGTCGCCACCAACGCACTCCTCGAACGCAAGGGCGAGCCGACCGCGCTGGTCATCACGCGTGGTTTCGCCGACGCCCTTCGCATCGGCTACCAGAACCGGCCCCGCCTGTTCGACCGGCACATCGTGCTCCCCTCCATGCTCTACGAGCGCGTCATCGAGGTCGACGAGCGCATCACCGCCGACGGCGCCGTCCTCACCCCGCCCGACCTCAATGCCCTGGACGAGCAACTGCGCCAAGCCCGGGCCGATGGGATCGACGCGCTCGCCGTCGTCTGTCTGCACGCCCATCTCCATCCGGCCCACGAACGCGCGATCGGCGGCCTCGCGCGTCGACTCGGGTTCGCGCAGGTCTCCCTGTCGAGCGAGGTCAGCCCCCTGATGAAGGTCGTCTCCCGCGGCGACACCACCGTCGTCGACGCCTACCTCTCCCCGGTGCTGCGCCGCTACGTCGACCAGGTCTCGGCCGAGTTGCCGGGCGTGAAGCTGCTCTTCATGCAGTCACACGGCGGGCTCACCGAGGCCAGGCACTTCCGCGGAAAGGACGCCGTCCTGTCCGGCCCGGCCGGCGGCATCGTCGGCATGGTGCGGATGTCGCAGGCCGCGGGGTTCGACCGGGTGATCGGGTTCGACATGGGCGGCACCTCGACGGACGTCTCCCACTATGCGGGCGCGTTCGAGCGGGTCTTCGACAGCGAGGTCGCCGGGGTGCGGCTGCGGGCCCCGATGCTCGACATCCACACCGTCGCCGCCGGCGGGGGCTCGGTGCTGCACTTCGACGGCGCCCGCTACCGGGTCGGCCCCGACTCGGCGGGCGCTCTGCCCGGCCCGGCCTCCTACCGCCACGGCGGTCCCCTCACAGTCACCGACGCCAACGTGGTGCTGGGCCGCATCCACCCCGAACACTTCCCCGCCGTCTTCGGGCCGTCCGGCGACCAGAGCCTCGACGCCGACGCCGTCCGCGCCGCCTTCCAGGCGCTGGCCGCCGAGGTGGCCGACGCCACGGGCAACCAAAGCTCACCAGAGGAGGTCGCGGCCGGGTTCCTGCGCATCGCGGTGGCGAACATGGCCAATGCGGTGAAGAAGATCTCGGTCGCGAAGGGGCACGACATCACCGAATACGCCCTGACGACCTTCGGCGGCGCCGGTGGGCAGCACGCCTGCGCGGTCGCCGACGCCCTCGGCATGCGCACCGTCCTGGTACCCCCGATGGCGGGGGTGCTTTCGGCGCTCGGCATGGGGTTGGCCGACGTCACGGCCATGCGCGAGCAGTCCGTCGAGCAACCGCTCCTCGACGACTCGCTTCCCCATCTGACAGAGGTGGCAGACCGACTCACCGAGGACGCCCGCCGCGAACTCGAGCCCGACGACGTCCGCCGCGGGAACCTCTCCATCGTCAGGCAGGCCCACCTGCGCTACGACGGCACCGACACCGCCCTCGCAGTGTCGCTGGCCGACCCGGCGACGATGCGGGCCGAGTTCGAGGTGGCCCACCGCAGGCAGTACTCGTTCCTGCTCGACCGGCCGCTGGTCGTCGAGGCGATCTCGGTCGAGGTGCTCACCCACGGCGAAGATCCGACGGTGACGACCGCTCCAGACAGCGCGGAGGCACCCAGGTCGACGGTGACCGTACCCATGTACGTCGCCGACGCCTGGCGACAGGTGCCGCTCCATCGGCGCGACGCGCTGCCTCCACGATTCCGGGTGGCAGGACCGGCGCTGATCGCCGAGGCGAACGCGACCACCGTCGTCGATGAGGGCTGGGATGCCACCGTCGGCGACCTTGGCGAACTGCGCCTCGGACGGGTCGCCCGCGCCGTCGAGGGTGGGGCCTCGACGGCGGTCGACCCGGTGCTGCTTGAGGTGTTCAACAACCTGTTCATGGCGGTGGCCGAGCAGATGGGGGTGCGGCTGGAGCAGACGTCGCAGTCGGTCAACATCAAGGAGCGGCTCGACTTCTCCTGCGCCCTGTTCGACCCGCAAGGCCACCTGATCGCCAACGCGCCGCACATCCCCGTCCATCTCGGCTCGATGGGCACCAGCGTGCGGGAGGTGATCGCCCGGGCGGGCCGAGTCCGCCCAGGCGACACATACGCCGTCAACGACCCCTACCACGGGGGCACCCACCTGCCAGACATCACGGTGATCAGCCCCGTGTTCGACGCCGCGGGCAAGGTGGTGCTGTTCTGGGTGGCTTCCCGCGGCCACCACGCCGAGATCGGCGGGATCACTCCCGGATCGATGCCCGCCCGCTCCACCTCGGTTGAGGAGGAGGGGGTGCTGTTCGACGCGTGGCTACTCGTCGAGGACGGCCGCTTCCGCGAGGCCGAGACCAGGGCCCTGCTCACGTCTGGGACGTATCCTTCACGCAACCCCGACGGCAACCTGGCCGACCTGCGCGCCCAGGTCGCCGCCAATGCCCGCGGTGCCGAGGAGGTGGCCGTGATGATCGACCACTTCGGAGCCGACGTCGTCCGGGCCTACATGCGTCACGTGCAGGACAACGCCGAGGAGGCCGTGCGGCGGGTCATCGACAACCTGGCCGACGGCGACAGCAGCTACGTCACCGACTCGGGCGCGACGATCCGGGTCAGGGTCCTGGTCGACCACGAGACGCGCTCGGCCACGCTCGACTTCACCGGCACGTCGCCGCAGCTGGCAACCAACCTCAACGCGCCTGCGGCGGTCACCACCGCGGCCGCACTGTACGTTTTCCGAACGCTCGTCGACGACGACATCCCCCTCAACGACGGGTGCCTGAGGCCGCTGCGGATCGTCATTCCTGAGGGTTCGATGCTGTCACCACTTTTCCCGGCGGCCGTCGTCGGCGGCAACGTCGAAACCTCGCAGGCCGTCACCGGCGCCCTGTACGCGGCGCTCGGGGTGCAGGCCGAGGGGTCGGGCACCATGAACAACGTGTCCTTCGGCAACGCCGACCACCAGTACTACGAGACGCTCGGCTCCGGCTCTGGGGCCGGCCCCGGCTATGACGGCGCCGCGGTGGTGCAGACCCACATGACCAACTCCCGGTTGACGGACCCGGAGGTGTTGGAGTCGCGGTATCCGCTGTTGCTGGATTCCTACGCGATCCGGCCCGGCAGCGGAGGCGAGGGTCGCTGGCGCGGTGGCGACGGCGGGGTGCGGCGGCTGCGCTTCCTTCAACCCATGACCGTCAGCCTGCTCTCTGGGCACCGCCTGGTGCCGCCCTACGGGATGGCCGGCGGCTCCTCCGGCTCGCTCGGCGCCAACCGGGTCGAGCGGGCCGACGGCACCGTCACGCCGCTGGCCGGCAACGACGTCGCCGAGGTCGGGGTCGACGACGTGCTGGTCGTGGAGACCCCCGGCGGCGGGGGCTACGGTAGCCCCGAGGTCCGAAGCTGAGAAAGGGCGTGAAACGGCAATGGAAGCATTCAAGATCCTGATCGTCGGGGCAGGTGCGACAGGCGGGGCCCTGGGGACCAGGCTGCTGGAGGCCGGCCGGGATGTGACCTTCCTGGTGCGGCCGGGGCGTGCGGCGGCGCTGGCCGGAAACGGGCTGCGCTTCGTGGCGCCGGACGGCGACCGCAGGCACCCGGTGAAGACCATCACCGACACCGACGGCGCCGACCCCTTCGATCTCGTCTTCGTCGCGGTCAAAGCACCCGCAATCCCGTCGGTCCTGAAGAGCATGGCCGGGGCGGTCGGCCCGGCCACCGTGATCGTCCCGATCCTCAACGGCCTGGACCACCTCGAAGCGTTGCAGGACGCCTACCCGGGGCAGATCGTCGGTGGCCTCGTGAAGATCGTCGCCACCGTCGGAGATGACGGGCAGGTCGAACAGATGACTCGGATGTTCTCATTGACGATCGGTGCGTTGAGCCGGAAGGCGGTGCCCTCGGCGGTTGCGGCCGCCCTGGACGTGCCCGGAATCGATCTCGCGCTGGACGAGAACATCACGGACCGGTTGTGGGAGAAGTGGGCGTTCATCGCCGCGGCCGGTGCCATCACCTGCCTGTTTCGCAACTCGGTCGGGAACATTCTCGCCGGTGGCGGGCGGGAGGCCATCGTAGGCCTGATCGCCGAGGCCGAAGCGGTGGCCGCGGCCGCAGGCCACCCGGTCGGCGCCGAAGCGCACCGGCGGAGCACCGCCCTCCTGCTGCAGGAGGGTTCGGCTTTCACCTCGTCGCTGTACCGGGATCTCCTCCGAGGAGACGCCGTCGAGGCCGGGCACATCCTCGGCGCGCTGATCGGGCGTGCCGACACGCTCGGCGTTCCCACCCCGCTGACGAAACTGGCAATGGTCAGCATCCGGGCGCATGAGGCTGCACAGGGGTAGGCACACCGACCTCCCGCGCCGGCGAGCCGTCCACCGTCGAACGCCTGGCTTCACGCTCGGCGACGCGACTCATCGCACTGGTGCGCCGCCGTCGGGTAGACGATGATTGGCCAAATAGCGCGACCCTCCAAATCGCCGTCCACCAAGGAGCAACCGATGACCGACGACGTCCTCAGCACTTCCTTCGAACCCGGCCAGCCCGTCGCCACCTCCTCGTCCGACGGCATCCGGAGCCGCGTCACGGCAGGGCCTGAGAACCCGTTCGTCGGGCTGCCCGGCCTCGGGTCGTCTGGTCGCCAGGCGCTCAGCATCGAATGGGACGCCCCAGGCGCTCGGGTCGCTTCGGTGCTGGACGGGCCCATCGCGATCGGCCCCCGGTCGCGGCTCAGCTACGACCTCTTCTTCGACGGCTCGGTCGACGACGAGGCCCCCGCGTCGGCCCACGTCGCGCTCGACCTCGTCTTCGAGGACGGGTCGCGCCTGTCGAAGGCCCGGCCCATCGACGGACACGGGGTGGCCCTGACCGCCGTCGCGCAGGGCACCTCGCGAATCCTGCTGCCGAGGCAGTGGAACCAGATCACCTGCGACCTGGCCGCCTTCGCCGGGCGCACCGTCGTCGCCGTCATCGCCTCGGTCGACGCACCGACCGCGGGGCGGGCCTGGGTCGACGACGTCTCCATCGCGCCGCTCGACCCTCCCGGCGACCCCGTCGACCTGGTCGATACCCGGCGGGGCTCCAACTCCTCCCCCGGGTTGTCGCGCGGCAATACCTTCCCCGCGATCGCGGTGCCCAACGGCGCGCTGCTCGTCTCACCGATGACCAGGCGCGCGCTCGACTGGTTCTACGCCTGGTCGCAGCACAACACGGCCTCGGGCTACCCGGCGTTCGAGGGCATCGTCCTCACCAACGAGCCCAGCCCCTGGATGGGTGACCGGAACCAGCTGATCCTGACCCCCACCTGGGGCGCCGACGCCAAGCCGCACACCTTCACACACGCAGACGAGGAGGCGCGGCCCTACCGCTATGCCGTGCGCCTCGACGGCGGGCTGCGAGTCGACGCGACACCGTCTCGGCACGGCGCGATCATCCGTCTGACAACGCCCGACGTGCCCGGCACGCTACGGATCGCCCACGGCGTCGCCGACGGAGCCTCCAGGTTGCGGCAACGCGGGGACGGGCTCTGGGTCGGTTGGGTCGACAACGGTTCCGGGCTGTCCACCGGACGCTCCCGGCTGTTCGTGGCGATCGCGTTCGACGCGGAGTCGACGGTCGATCCCGACGACCCCGGCTCGGTTCGTCTCGACGCCGCCCCCGGCGAGACGGTGTGCGCGCGGGTCGGCACGTCACTGATCTCCATCGATCAGGCGGTGCACGTCCTGCGGGATGAACTCGACGTCGACTTCGACGAGCTTCAAACCGCGGCGCGTTCCCTCTGGGCTGCACGTCTCGACGTCCTGGAGGTTGAGGGCGCCAGCCGGGAGGAGCTGGTGGGCATCTACTCCAGCCTTTACCGCGTGAATCTGTATCCGAACTTCAGCGACGAGGTGGCCGACGGCCGCATCGTCCACGCCAGCCCCGTCCTTCCGCACCTGAAGGATTCGGACGACGAGCACACCGGCGCGCAACTGGTCACGGGGAGGATGAGCGTCAACCACGGCTTCTGGGACACCTACCGCACGGTGTGGCCCCTTTATGCGCTGGCCTACCCCGTCGAGGGCGCCGAGCTGGCCGACGGGTTCGTCTCGCAGTTTCGAACCGGGGGCTGGATCGCGCGGTGGTCCTCGCCCGGCTACGCCGATCTGATGACCGGCACGAGCTCCGATGTCGCTTTTGCCGACCTGGACGCGAAGGGCGCGCCGCTGCCCGACCGGTTCGCCACGTACTACGCGGGGCTGCGCAACGCGACGGCCATGCCGACCGAGGCGGGCGTCGGCCGCAAGGATCTGCGCTGGGTGTTCCGGGGAGCCCCGACACCAGAGTCGCACGAGCCCGTCTCTTGGGCATTCGAGGCGTCCCTGAACGACTATGCGCTGGGTCTCATGGCGGCGCGTCTGGCCGGGGAAGCCGACCTCGAATCCCGCGCCGTCCGCAGGCTACAAGACGAATCGGCCTACCTGCTGGGTCGCTCGTCGGCGTATGCCAACCTCTACGACACCGCGACCGGCTTCTTCCAGAGCCGCCACTTGGACGGCAGCGTCCGCACCCCGGTCGACCGGTACGACCCGCGCGTCTGGGGCGGCGACTACACCGAGGCCAACGGCTGGGCCTTCGCCTTCCCGGCACCCCACGACGTGGCCGGGTTGGCTCACCTGGTCGGCGGTCGTGAGGCCCTGCGGGAGCGGCTCGACCTGTTCTTCGCCACGCCTGAGGACGGCGATCGGCCCGGCACCTACCCGGCGAGCATGCATGAGATCCTCGAGGCACGGCTGACCCGGGCAGGGCAGTTCGCCGTCAGCAACCAGCCGGTGCATCACATCCCCTTCCTGTACGCGTTCACGTCGACGCCGTGGCGGGTCGGCGAGGTCGTGCACGACGCGCTGCGGCGGCTGTTCTGCGGCTCCGAGTTCGGCCAGGGCTTCCCGGGTGATGAGGACAACGGGGAGATGTCGGCCTGGTACCTGTTCGCGCTGTCGGGGCTCTACCCGCTTCAGGTCGGCACGCCGCGCTATACGCTGCACGCGCCTTACCTGCCGGAGATGCGCTGGCACCTCCCAGACGGCGACCTGGTGATCCGCACCGAGGGCTCCGGAGGCTACGTTGAGGCGGTGACGCTCGACGGCACCCCGGTGGAGCGCACCTGGCTCGACCACGAAGAACTGGTCGGAGGCCGCACCCTCGTCTTCCGGCTCGCCGAGACGCCCTCCAGTTGGGCCACCGGCGAGGCGGCCTCGGCCCCGTCGCACACCCCGTGGGGTGAGACGCCGAGGCGTTGGGTCGACGTCGGCGGCGAGGCGAAGGTGACGGCGTCGCACGGCCTCGACCCGGCACCCTTGGTCGACGACGACCCGGACGGCGGCGTCGAGTTGCCGACCGGTTGCACGGCGGAGTGGCGCTTCGACACGCAGACGCGGGTCGAGGCATACACCCTGATGGGCGGCCCCGAGCCGATGACCGAGGCGGCGTGGCGCTTGGAGGCGCTGGTCGACGGGGCGTGGGCGGAGATCGACCGGCGGGAAGGCGAGTCGACCGACTGGCCAGGGCAATTGCGCCCGTTCGTGCTCGACGCGGCGGCCACGGTGGAGGCCGTCCGGCTCACGGTCGCGCGGGGCCCGTTGTGGCTTGCCCAGGTCGAGTTGCTGGCTATGCGCGGCCTCTGACCTGCCCGGCGTTCGGGGCCCCACCCCGTTCGGGGCCCCAGCCCGTTCGGGGCCCCACCCCCAGCCCCGGTCCCACGACGAAAATCGACCACTGGTCGATTCTGCTCCGTCAGACCACGAGAATCGTCCACTGCCCACACCGCCCGAACCCCAGCACCCCAGTCCCACAACGAAAATCGACCACTGGCCGGTTCTGCTCCGTCAGACCACAAAAATCGCCCACTGCCCACACGACGGCTCAGATACGCTGCACCCATGGAGAGCTGGACTGGCGAGGAGAACGAAGCCATTGTGGCCGAGTACCTCGACATGCTTGAGCAAGAGCTCGCAGGTCAGCACTTCGTCAAGAAGCGTCACAACGAACGGGTTCAGTCCCTCACCGGTCGTTCGAGGGGATCGGTCGAGTTCAAGTTCCAGAACGCCAGCGCCGCACTTCGTGACATGCACGCTCCGTGGGTTGAGGGATACAAACCTGCACGGAACTACCAGGCCTCGCTGTCAGATGCCATCGAGCAAGCCCTGGCTAACCGGCCGACGCTGACCGAACTCATGCGGCAGAGCGTCGTCAACAACGCAGCCCATCGCATCGACGTCGCATGGAACGTCATCGACCCGCCAGGGGAGCTGACCTTCCCGGCCGGCGGAACCGCTCGGCCGTTGCACACAGACTTCGTCATGTTGGAGGCCGCGAACCGTTCGCTGGGCTCCTCGGGAGAACTGCTCATCCTCGAGCGGGAGCGGGAGAACCTCGCCCGCGTCGGACGAACGGACTTGGCCTCGCAGGTCGAGCAGGTCTCCGTGACTCGCGGCGATGGCCTTGGCTACGACATCTCTTCTTTTGCTGAGGACGGTCGACCGCGTCTGATCGAGGTGAAAACGACACGAAGGGGTCCGGCTTGGCCGATGCTGGTCAGCCGGAACGAGGTTGCCGTCAGCCGCGACCTGGCGAGCAACTACGTTCTGGCAAGGGTCTTTGAGTTTGCGAAACCCAGTGTTGGTCTCTTTGAGCTGCGCGGGGCAATCGAAGAGACATGCATCCTGGAGCCAGAAACCTGGCGTGCGCTTCCGAGAGGGCGCCAGGCGGCCTAGCGGCCCGTCGCGCCAAATTACACGGGCATAGAGCGCCATTCGGGTGACTGACTTCGTTGTCGTCGGTCGACGTAGGACACCGCTACGACTGACCTCCTCCGCCTTGTCTTCCATCCCGACTGACACCCCATACTCATCCGCACCTTCAGGTGCGGCAGAACACTAGCCTTCTTCGGTCGCGGGCTCGGCCAAGGCCCCCCACACACCCCGACGCCCAGGTAGTGGCCGATACTCGACCCCAGACACACCAGAATCGACCACTGGTCAATTTTCACGGGCCTACCCAAGCCCCCCACACACCCCGACGCCCAGGCAGTGGCCGATAATCGACCCCAGACACACCAGAATCGACCACTGGTCAATTTTCGACGGTCGGCCCCGGGTCACCGCACACCCCGACGGTCGGCCAAAGACATCAGACCGCCGATCCAGCGTGCGAGGGCAGCCAGCCAGCCTAGACTCGCCGGAACTGCGCCGTCATCGGGCATTCGAACGGGTCGCGCGCCGCCAAACCCACCTCGTTCAGGTACCGGATCACGATCCCGTACGACCTGAGGAGCGACGTCTCGGTATAAGGAACCTCCAGCTTGTGACAGAACTCGCGCACGATCACCCGTGCCTTCCGAAGATGCGGCCGCGGCATGTTCGGGAACAGGTGGTGCTCGATCTGGTAGTTCAACCCACCCATCAGCGTCGTCACCAACCACCCACCGCGGATGTTGCGTGAGGTGCGCACCTGCTTCGAGAAGAAGTCCAGCTTCGCGTCGGGCGCGACAACCGGCATCCCCTTGTGGTTCGGGGCGAACGACGCGCCCATGCAGACGCCGAACACGGCGAACTGGACGCCCATGAAGGCGAACGCCATCCCGAGCGGCAGGAACAGGAACACGGGGACCAGAAGGAGCGCGAACCGTCCGAAGATCATCGCGAGCTCACCCCAGCGAGACTTCACCTTGCCCCTCGAAAACAGGTGCTGCAAGCTCAGCCGGTGCAGGTTGAGCCCCTCCAAGGCGAGGAGCGGGAAGAACAGCCAACCCTGCCGCTTCGTGATCCAACGCCGAAGCCCACGAGCCGTGGCGGCGTCCTCCTCGATGAACGAGATGGTGTCGATAGCAAGATCGGGATCCTTTGCGACCCGGTTCGGGTTCCCGTGGTGGCGGGTGTGCTTGTTGTCCCACCAGGAGAAGCTCATCCCGATGCTGCCTGCGAGGACGCGCGCGAGCCGGTCGTTGCCCGGCGCCGTCGCCAGGATCTGCTTGTGTCCAGCCTCATGGGCCAGAAAGGCCACCTGCGTGAACAGCACGCCGAGTGCCGCCGCGATGAACAGTTGGAACCAACTGCTGCCCAGGAGAACGAAACCGGTGGCGGCCCCACCAAGGCCGACGACGATCAGTACCGCTACCCCGATGTAGAACCAGCGGGCCCGATTCAACAGGCCCGCCTCCTTCACCCGTTGCGACAACTCGGTGTAGGCGCGGATCAGCGGTGGATAGTCATTGATGTCGACGTACCGCTGCCGTCGAACTGCCGAAGCGGCTTGGAGAGTCGGGATGGGCATCGCTGGCCCCTATCCTGTGCGGCGAGACCATCGGCCTCTTCGGAAGCCAAAGGCGGTCGCCGATTGCCACTCCCGAATCTACCTTGTGGGGAGAAACCAGGGCGGGGGCGCCCGGGGAGCGGGCACCCCGCCGCGATCGCGTCAGCCCAGGGTGGCCTCTAGCGTGATCTCGACCCCTGCCAGGGCCTTCGACACCGGGCAGTTGGCCTTCGCGTCGGCCGAGATCTCCTGGAACTGAGCATCAGTAAGCCCGGGGACAACCGCCTTGAGTGCCAGATGGCTCGACGTGATGCCGACTCCAGGTTCGAAGCGGACCGAAGCCGTGGTTTGAACGGCGGTGGGGGGCGTCCCGTTCTGGGCGAGCCCGTTCGACAGCGCCATCGAGAAGCACGACGCATGCGCCGCCGCGATCAATTCCTCCGGCGTGGTCGTCGAATCCGACCCCTCGCTGCGCGCCTTCCAGTTGATCGGGAAGGTGCCCAACTTCGATGAAGCGAACGTGACCTCTCCGGACCCCTCGAACAATGAACCGTGCCAAGTGGTCGTGGCCAAGCTGTTGACAGCCATACTTCCTCCAAATCGAGTAGTTCCCTCCACCTTACGAACCACCCACAACCTCCGTCGGCGAACAAGGGAACCACCGGCCCGATGTCGGAGACGACCAGTAGCCTTCCAATATGGCACCGCAGCTGTTTCCGCCCGACCCCCGGTTCACGACGGATTCCGAGCGCGTGGTTTGGGAGAGGCTGCGTCAGAGCTTGAACCCGGCTGACACGATCCTGGCCAACTACCGGCTAACCGACTCACACAAGGACCATGAGGCCGACTTGATCGTCGTGGCACCCGACGTCGGGATCATCATCATCGAGGTGAAGGGGGCGGGCACCGCATACCGGGACGGTCAATGGTCGCGTCGCTACGACGGCCGGGAACAGCCGATCCATCCCGTGACTCAGGCGCGCGACATGCGCTACGCCCTCCAGCGCTACATCGAGTCCGACCCCCGTTGGCTGGCCGGTTCCCATGGCAAGGTCCGCTTCGCGCACTCGGTTGTGCTCCCGTTCACGCCTCTCCCGTGCAACTTCGAGGCGGCCGAATGCCCCAGGTGGATGATCCATGACAAGGACGACCTTGCACGGCTCGCCGAACGTCTGGCCGACATCCCGCTCGGCTTCGAAACGCACCGCATCCCACCGGACGTCGACGACTGCGAGTTGATCGTCGAAATCCTCACCGGAAAGGGTATCGAGGTCATCGCGGGTGTCGAGGATGCGTCGGCTGAACGCGCCGAGCGAGCCAACCGCCTGACCCAGGAACAAGACCTCATCCTGAGCGTCACCCGGCTGCTGCGCCGCGTCGAGATCCGGGGTGGGGCCGGCAGCGGCAAGACGGTGCTCGCGCTGACCCAGGCCCGCCAACTCAGCCAGGGAAGGAACGATCGCAGGCCCGAACGCGTGGCGTTGCTGTGCTATTCGATCGGATTGGCGAACTACTTCCGCCGCGAGGTTGCCAGCTGGCAACGCAAGCACCGGCCGGCCTTCGTCGGCACGTTCGAGTCCCTGGCAAACCTGTGGGGAATCCCGTCCGGGTCACGCGACGATCCGCTGTTCTGGGAGGAGAAGCTTCCCAGCCTGATGGCCGAACGGGCCGCCGACCTCCCACCCGGGCACAGGTTCGACTCCTTCGTGGTCGACGAGGCGCAGGACTTCGCCGAGTCCTGGTGGCGTCCCCTCATCGCGGCGCTTCGGGACGACGAGGAGGGTGGGCTGTTTCTCTACTCCGATGAGAACCAACGACTGTTCAACCGCTTCGGGCGCCCACCAGTTCCTCTGATTCCGCTCGTCCTCGACCACAATCTCCGCAACACCCGGCAGATCGCCGAGGTGTTCCGACCCCTCGCCCCGTCCCGGATGCGCCTGGAAGGTGGCGACGGGCCCGAGGTGGCGCACATCCCTGCGTCGCCGGAACATGCGCTGGATGCGGCCGACGACCAGGTCGAGGCCCTGCTGGACGAGGGTTGGGCTCCAGGCAGCATCGCGCTGCTGACCACCGGGGCACGGCATCCGGAGCAGAAGAGCCTCCAGGATCTCCACGGCCAGGACGGCTACTGGGACTGCTTCCAGGAAGACGAGGTGTTCTACGGCCACGTGCTCGGGTTCAAGGGGCTGGAGCGACGCGCGGTCGTGTTGTGTGTCAACGAGGACGGCACCAGGCAGCGCTTCAAGGAGAGGATCTACGTCGGCCTGTCACGCGCGACCGACCGCCTCATCGTCGTCGGCGATCTTGAGGCGATCGGTCGGGCGGACGGCGAGGTCGCCCGGAACCTGGCCCGGAGCAGTTGCTGACAGGCTGGTTCACCGCGCCTCGACGATGTCCCCGACGTTCTCCTCTGCATCCGGGGCCCGCAGCGACCTCACCTCGGGCGACAGCAGCGCCAGCGCCACGGTGACCAGCATCAGCAGCGCGGCAGCGACCATCGAAGGACGCGCCCCCCACCAGACGACGGCGTGCCCTGCCAGCAGCAGACCGACCGGGCCGAACATGAGCGACCCGAAAGCGTCGTAGGCGGCCACGCGGGACAATGCCTCGGCGGGGATGAGACGCTGCATCGTCGTGTTCCACAGCACCCCGAACACATCGAAGGCCCCACCCATCACGATGGCAAGCGGCACCACGACCCACAGCGGCGCGCCCAGCCCGAGGGCCAGGAACGGTGGCGTGGCCAGCGTCGTCAACAGCACACCGACCAGGATCGGGCGCCTCGGCCGGACCCTCATGGCGATGAGCACCCCCAGCACCATGCCGACGGCGTCTCCGGCGAGGATCCACGACCAGGCGCCGGGGCCTCCAAGTTCGGTATCGGCAAGAACCGGCCCGAGCACGCCGAAACATGCCTGGAAGAGCAGGACCAGGAACGAGAACTGGAGCACGACAACCCAGATCCACTGCCGTGATGAGAACTCCCGCCAACCGTCCCGCAGGTCCGAGAGCGTCGACCCCGACGCAGCGCCGCGGCGGTCGGTCAGGCCACGAAGGCCCGAGACGACCGTTCCGGAGGTCGCGAACAGGGCGGCAGCCCCGAGCAAGGCCCAGGCACCGCCGACCAGGGTGACGATCGCGCCGGCGAACACCAGCCCGGCGATCCGGGCGGTGTTGGCACCGAGTGCGAGCAACGCGTTGCCGGACTGGAGTTGGTGTGGTTTCAGGACCTCGGGGATGACCCCGGTGAGCGCGGGCATCATCGTGGCGATGCCGATACCGCTCAGCGCGGCGGCCACGCACAACTGCCAAAGTGGCGGATTTCCGCCGAGCAGGAGGATCCCGAGGGATGCAAACGCGGTCGCGGAGCAGAACTCCCCGGCCATCATCACCTTCTGCCGCGGGAAACGGTCGGCGATGACGCCGCCGAACAGCAGGAACGCGATCATGGGCACGCTCTCAGCGGTCAATACCCATGAAAGGGTCTCGCTGTCACCGCCGGGAAGGTGCAACACCCCGAACGCCAGCGCGACGGGGGCAAACGCCGAACCACCCATCGAGGCGGTCCTGGCGCCGAAGAGGCGCGCGAACTGCGGGTCGCGCAGCAGCGACCAGTTGGCTTTCATGGATTGGTCTCCTGGGTGGTGGCATCAGATGCCTGGGATCTGCTGATAGGCGAGGCGCAATCCTTGCGCCGCCGACACGACCCGGAGCCCGGTAAAACACTGAAGGGGCAGACACCGAGGTGTCTACCCCTTCAGGGGAGTCTGTCGGTCAGAGCGCCCGGATGTTGGTCGCCTGGGGGCCCTTCGGGCCCTGCTCGGTCTCGAACTCGACCTTCTGGCCCTCTTCGAGGGTGCGGTAGCCCGAACCCACGATGGCGCGGAAGTGCGCGAAGAGGTCGGCACTGCCGTCATCGGGAGCGATGAAGCCGTAGCCCTTTTCGGAGTTGAACCACTTGACGGTTCCTGTGGACATAATGTGTTTCCTTACGTTTCGCAGGCAAGCGCAACCCATAACTCAGGTTGGCCTGTACCTGCAGAGCAGCCTACATGCACGGAGGCCATCGCGTCGCACCGAAGCGGTGCAAATCTGCCGAAAGCGATACCGAATCCTTCAGCGAGGGGTGCCGCGGGCCGGTTCGAGGGCCTTTTGTGTCGGCCACATCCACCAGTTCCATCGCGGTGCTACCAGTGCAGCGCCGCCACGACACCAGCGGAAAGGCTCGACACCAGCGATCCACCGTCGACACCAGGGATATGCCGTCGACACCAGCCTTCTGACGTCGATACCTGCGGAAAGGCTCGTCACCAGCGATCCGGCGCCGATACCTGCGCAAAGGCTCGTCACCAGCGGTATACAGCTGGTGACCAGCGATACCGCTGGTGTCGGCCACAAACCGCTGGTGTCCACGACCATCACCACCACCCGGCAGCTCGACGGACGAGCACGGCCGTCCCAACAGTCACCCAGCCCGGCGCCGCCGCGACACCAGCCTTCTGACGTCGACACCAGCGGAAGGGCTCGTCACCAGCGATCCGGCGCCGATACCTGCGCAAAGGCTCGTCACCAGCGATCCGCCCCCGATACCTGCGCAAAGGCTCGTCACCAGCGGTATACAGCTGGTGACCAGCAATACTGCTGGTATCGGCCACAAACCGCTGGTGTCCACGACCATCACCACCACCCGGCAGCTCGACGGACGAGCGCGGCAGGCCCTACAGCCACCCAGCCCGGCGCCGCCGCGACACCAGCCTTCTGACGTCGACACCTGCGCAAAGGCTCGTCACCAGCGATCCACCGCCGTTACCTGCGGAAAGGCTCGTCACCTGCGGTATACGGCTGGTGTCCAGCGATACCGCTGGTGTCGGCCACAAACCGTGTGTCCACGACCATCACCACCACCCGGCAGCTCGACGGACGAGCACGGCAGGCCTTACAGCCACCCAGCCCGGCGCCGCCGCGACACCAGCCTTCTGACGTCGACACCAGCGATCCACCGCCGACACCTACGAAAAGGGCCCAGAACTCCTGACGCGCGCAATCGAGCGCTGCTCCATCGAGAATCCCACAAGGCACTTTGACCTTGGTTGTCTTGGGCACCCGGGAGACACCTGAGGCAATTCATGAATCGTCGATCCGGATCGCGTAGACGGCCGAGCGGCTCCCCGAGCGCTCGGGTTGCCTCGCGAAGGCTGGATTCCCGCTCAGGCCATTCGTCGAAGCTCTCACCCCGTCAGGAGTCCTGGCTACCACGGGCGCGGTGCAACTCTGGAATGCTGATGCCATGGCCACGCCCACGACGTCGACCACACCGGATCAGGTGCCGGGTGCCACCTGGACGATAGCCACGTTGCTCCCCGCCACCGGGGTCTCGCTCTCCGCCCTGCTGCTCTTCGCCTTCCAACTCTCGGGCTGGGGCCATGCTGTTCTGGTGGCCAGCCTGGTCGGCGCCTACCTGGTGAGGCGGGAATTGGGCAAGGACCTACTGCTGATCGGCGTGGGGGTGGTGATAGTCAGCGCCACCTCAGTGGAGGCCGACATCAGCTGGGAACGGTTCATCGTCATCGGGACGGTTCTGATCCTCGCCGTGACCGTGCCGCTCCTCATCGACCGGCTCATCTACCGGAGGCGTGCGATCTCATTCCCGTGGTTCGGCGGTCACCGGTGGACCAGGGTGGAGGTCGCCTATGTCATAGCCGTGCCCTTCCTCGGCTGGGCGCTCCTGCCCTTCTACTTCATCCGCTCCGGGGCCTACCTCAACTGGCCGAATATCACCGACGCCAGTGAGCTCATCCGGTTCTTCGTGGGTGTCAACTTCGTCGGCACCTGGGATGAGCTGTTCTTCATCTGCACCTGCTTCGCGCTGCTGCGTCGTCACTTCCCCGTGTGGCTGGCCAACGTGCTCCAGGCGACCATCTTCGTATCGTTCCTGTGGGAGCTGGGCTACCGGGAATGGGGCCCGGCACTCACCGTGCCGTTCGCGCTCATCCAGGGCTTCCTGTTCGCCCGCACCGGGTCCCTGCTCTACGTGCTGGCGGTCCACCTGCTCTTCGACGCCATCGTGTTCATGGCTATCGTCCATGCCCACAACCCGGAGATGTTCGCGATCTTCGTGTACTGACCAGTCACTCGCCTCAGCTGAACCGGACCATGTTGTTGAGGATCTCCTTGCGCACGACCCGGTAGGCCCACCCCCCGGCCGACGTCCGATAGCCCTCCACCACCGAGGCGGTCACGTAGCTTCGGCAACCGTTGCGTCCCGTGACAGGGGTGTCGCACTCGGTCCGCCAGGCGCGTCCTCCCGATGTCCAGACCCCGGTCACTCGGCGGCGGCAGGAGGGCGGCGGCGCCCTGCGCGTTCCAGATGGCGCTCCGGTCGCCCAAGCGTGTCAGTGAGGGGCGACCTCTTCCGGCAACCCAGGCGGCGGTTCGCCGAGTTCTCGACAGTGCCAATCGGCATAGGCGCGCACCGCGGTCGGGAGGGTCGCGAAGATTCGGTCCTGCCCGACCTCGTCAGCGAACCCGGCCGCGTCGAGCTGGACCTGCAGATCCTGTTTGACACGCGCCATAGCGAAGACGATCCCGCGGATCGCCAGCCGCTGCCGGAGCTGCTCCAGAATGTCGACGGCGGTCAAGTCCACCTCGACGTTGGCCTCCGCGTTCATCAGGAACCACCTGACGGGTGCGGCGGCGTCGTCGACAGCCGCCTCGGCGCGGGTGAGGAAGTCCTCTGCGTTGGCGAAGAACAGCGGCGAATCGTAGCGGTAGACGACCAGGCCTGGCACCTGAACCGCATCCGGATAGTCGTCGACGTCGTGCATCCCCGGAACCCCCGGCACGTAGCCGAGGATGCCGTCGTGCGCGCGGGCCATCCGGCGGATAAGGTCCAGCAGGGAGAGCCCGACCGCGATCCCGACCCCGACCAGCACCCCGAACGCCACCACGCAGACCGTCGTCAGCAGCGTGAGGATCAATTCACTTCGCCGGAACCTCGCGATCCTTCGGATCTCACCCACATAGATCAGCCTGACCGCCGCGTAGATGACAAGGGCCCCGAGGGCTGCATCCGGGAAGGAGGACAGCACCGGACCGGCGAACAGCAGGCACGCCACGACGCACAGCACCGCGACGAGCGAATGAAGTTGGGTGCGGGAACCCACGGAGTCGCCAAGCACGGTACGGGAACCACTCGACGAGACGGGAAACCCCTGGAAGATGCCGGACGCGATGTTGGCCGAGCCAAGGGCCAGCAGTTCCTGGCCCGGGTCGATGTGTTCGTCCCGCTTGGCCGCGAATGCCCGGCTGGTCAGCACGTTGTCGGAGTAGCCAACCACCGCGATGCCCACCGCCGCCGGAAGCAGCGCCCACACCGTCAGGTCGCCAAGGCCGGGGAACCGGGGAGTCGGCAGGCCCGCGGGAACCTCCCCCACCACGTCGAGCCCGAGACGCTCGTGGCCCAAGACCGCGACCACCGCCGCGGCCCCTAGCAAGACGATCAGCGGTCCGGGCGCCCGCGGTAGCAGACGCCAGGACAGAAACAGCAGGGCCAACACAACCAAGGACATCAACATCGTCGGCACGTGTGTCTCGCCCAACCGGGTGGCGAAATCGACGACCTCGCCAAGCGTGTCGTCGCCCGTGACCTCGATCTTCGTCACCTTGCCCAACTGGCTGACGATCATCATCACCGCGATGCCCGCCATGTAGCCGATCAGCACAGGACGCGACAGCAACGCCGCCAAGAACCCGAGCCGCAGCGCCCATCCGACGATGCACACGACGCCCACCGCGATGGCCATCATGGCCGCGACCTCTGCGTATTGCGCTGCCCCTCCTGCGCTCGCCACGAGCGCGCCGACCCCGGCCGCGGTCATCAGGGCGGTCGTCGACTCCGGCCCGATCGACAATTGGCGCGAGGTGCCAAGCACCGCGTAGATCACCATCGGGGCAAGGACCGCCCAAAGGCCGACGACCGCAGGCAGGCCCGCGATGACGGCGTAGGCCATCACCTGGGGAATCAGGTAGGCGGCCACGGTGACACCTGAGACCAGGTCGCCCCGAAGCCAGGACCGTTCGTAGCCGCGCAGGACCACGACCCCGGGCAACAATTTCTCCCACAGCCTCGGTTCGCGGCCCTGCATGGCCCGAATCTACCCGCTGACAAGCAGGTCCATCAGCTCCACCGCAGAGCGTGACCCAATTGAGAACAATGAGAGCCCCATCGGGTCGGGTCGGGAAGACTCCGGGTCTGCTACCCGGCCGGGGTTCAGCGCCCGGTGTTCTCGGTGCTCCCGGCCGGTCTGGAGCCGAGTTCCTCATCGAGACGCAGCAGCCCGGGCCCGTCGGAACCCACGAGCCTGATCCGCGCCAGGATCTCGTTGACCGTGGATTCCTCCTCGATCTGCTCATCGACGAACCAGTTGAGCAGCGGACGGGAATCGATGTCGCCCTCGGCCTCGGCGGCCCGGTACAGGTTACGGATGGATTCAGACACCACCTGCTCGTGCCTGAGCGCCGCAGAGAACACCTCGGACGGGGTCGAGCCTGCCCTCACGTCGGGCGCGGCGACGCTCCCGATCGTCGGATGGTCGTCGCGGTCGACGACGTGATCGATGAACTTGTTTGCATGCACGACCTCTTCGTCGGCCTGGTGTCGCAGCCAGAGCGCCATGCCTGGCAGGTCCTGTACATCCATCTCGATAGCAAGTTGGCGGTAGGCCATCGAGGAGGCGAACTCCAAGGTGATCTGGTCGTTGAACTTGGCGAGCATCGCTAAAGACAGCTTCATGAGTGAAACCTACGCGGGGCCCGACCTCAAGCCAACCCCCCTTACACCGAGCGAAATCAGGAAACGGGTCCACCCGTCGGTAGGCCGGGTGAGAATTGCGCATGACCGCGCAGGACATCTACCGGCAACTGCCGAAGCGGGAGTTGATACTCACGACGCTGGTGACGGCGATGGCCATCGTGATGATCGAGATCGACCGGTTGATCGGGCGCGCCGGGGTCGGCTACACCGCGAGCATGATCGACGCCAGCAGCCTACGGTCGCCCGTCCCTCTCCCGACGGGCGAATCCTATCCGTGGCTGACGCTGCACCGCCTCGACCAGAGTGCCCACGGCCTCGTGCTCGCGTTCACGGCCGCCGATCTCATCTTCCTCGTGGCCTACGCGTTGCTGTTCTATGGCCTTCTCGCGCGGGTGGCCGACTCCGGTGTCGTCGGCGAGATGGCACCGTTCAAGGTGTTGACCCGCCCACGGCCGTGGATGGCGTGGGCCGCCGCCGGGGCAGACCTCGTCGAGGACGCGCTGCTGGTCATCCTGGTGCTGAACGGGTCTCCGGATGAGCCCATGAACGGTTGGTTGGCCAGCGCAGTCGCGGTGGCCACCTCGATCAAATGGCTCGCGCTGTTCCTGGCCCTCGGGCCCCTGCTCTACGCCGTCTTCGGCACCCCGAAGGGGCGGGAGAAGTTGGTGAGGTGGCTCCGAGCCTTCTACCAGCAGCGGTTCTCGCTGCTTGCCGTCCTTCCAGTGGTGGCGTTGGCGCTCGTTCCGGGGGCCGGCATCTTCGACCAGTTGCCGGACATCCAGCGTGCCTGGTTCGAGTTGGGCGACCGCGGCTGGCAGGGTCCGACCCACGCCCTGGTCGCGACGCTGCTGCTCGGCGCCGTCACCTTCGGGGTGTTCGTGCTCGGCAGGCTGTTCACCGACGAGGCCATCCGACGAGTGGAGGATCCGGGGCCTCTCCCACGCACGATCCTGCGGCAGTGGCTGTACGGGCCGGTCGTGGTCGGCGTCGCGGCCGTCGTCGCCACCGCGCTCGGCGGTGAGGTCCGCTTCGGACCCCTGATCCTCTTCTGCGCGGTTCCACTTTCCATCGTCGTTTCGTCCTGGATCGTCCGGCGACGTGGCCAAGCGACCGTGCCGCCTCGACTTCCCAGCGATCTTCCGCTCTCCGAGATCTGGCGGGCCGGGGACCTCCTGGCCCTTGCCGGGCTCGTCGGGGCCTCGCTGGGGCTCGTGCGGTCCTGCACCGTCATGGTGTTCGCACCCGAAGGCAACGCCGTGCAGCGGGTCATGCCGCTGCTGGGCCTTGCCGGGGCCCTGGCGATCTGGCTGGTGGGCATTCGGGTGCTTGAGCGATTCGGTCGCCTGATCCCGTTGGTGAACGAGCTCATCAAGCCAGGCGAAGGGGCCGGCCTCCACCGCTCCGCAGACGACGCCGTCGATGCCCGGCCACCCGCAGCACGCGAGCAGAGGCGTCCGTGGCAGCTCGCCTGGGTCTCCATCCTGCTCAGCACCGCCTGCCTTGCCGCCCTCGCGCTATGGCCGGTTCACTTGGGTAACGCCCTCGGTGCGCTCGGGTCGGTGATGTTCGCGCTCGGCAACCTCATCCTCCTGGTCGGCGCGTCGGCCGCGCTGCATGCGCTGTGGGCTCCGCCGGATGTGTTCTGGACGGGGAAGCTGCGGCTCAGGGAGACGCCGGTGGTGACACTGTTGCTCGCTGCGGTGCTGGCCGCGGGGCTCGGTGGCAGCACCCCGGAGGTCCACGGATTGCGCGAAGGCGGGCAACAGCCGACGGCGGGGATGACCTTCGAGGTCGCCGTCGACGGTTGGAAGAGCCGTACGGAGGGCTGCACCGTCGAGGTCGATGGAAAGCAGTTCCGGCCCCTGATCCTCCTGGCCTCGGAAGGCGGCGGAATCCGAGCCGCCTACTGGACCGCAGCTGCACTCGACGTGCTCGCGAGGGAGACACGCTGCGGGGTCGACGCCATCGCAGTCGCTTCGGGGGTCAGTGGCGGTTCCGTCGGGTTGGCGACCGCACGTGCGAGCAAGACCGGAGGGGCCGGTGAGGCCGTGTGGCGCATGGGCGGTGACGACGCTCTGGCTCAGGCCACCCTCGGCCTGCTCGTCCGCGACCCGGCGAACACGGTCACCGGGGTGGCCGCCCCGGTGGACGGGCGGTGGCTCGACCGCGCCGGCCTCATGGAGGTGGCTTGGGAGCAGGCCATACCCGGCCTGGGCACGAACTTCTACGGCCCACCGTTGAGCGACGCGCTGCCCGCACCGCTGATCCTGAACTCCACCGACGCGACGTCGGGTTGCCGGGTTCTGGTGACCCAACTGGAGGTCGGCGACGGCGGGGCTGCCCTCTGCGCGGACGCGGCTGCCCCCTTGCCGTACAGCCGCGACTTCCGTTCCTACCTCGGCAACTCCCAGGAGTGCCCGACGGGTCTTCGGCTGTCGACCGCCGCCATGCTGTCTGCCCGCTTTCCGTATGTCACGCCGTCGGCCGTGGTCGGGCCCTGCGGCGCCGCCCCAGTGGGGCAGCTGATCGACGGCGGGTACGCGGAGGGCAGCGGGCTGGGGTCGCTGGTCGACGTGGCGCCGCGGTTGTTGGCGGAGGTGAAGGGGGATCGCACCGAGTTGCCCGTGCTGCCGATCCTCGTGTATCTGGACAACGGGCTGCCCGACGACCGCACCAGTGCACCGCCCGAGACGCACCCGGAGCTACTGGTCCCGCCGCTGGGGGCCCTCGTCGCGGGAGGCACCCAGAAGTCCCCCACCGCATGGCTCCAGCGGGCGGCAGCCTTGTCGGTCGGCCGGGTCAACGTCGAAGCGACGAAGGTGTTCGTCGTGGCCCAGGACAGCCAGTCCGCGGTCGAGGCCCCGATGGGCTGGGTCCTGTCGAGGGCCAGCCGGACGTCCATGGACTCCTCGCTGGGCCGGGAGGTCGCGTCCTGCAAGGCCGGGGACATCGGCGCCTCGGGTACCAGGTACCCGGGCATGGCGGGGCTGCTCGACCTGTTTGGCGCGTGCCCCTGAACAGGCGGGCTACTGGGGCAGGAGGTCGTCGATCGCCTGGGCGAACTTCTCCGAGTTCAGCATCGTCCAGGTGCGGGTGAGGTGGTTGCCGTCCCAGGATGTGGTGATTCCCTCGTCGACGACGGGGCAGACCTCCTCGTCGCAGTATTCGTCAGCCATGTCCAGGAAGGTGAAACCGGGAAGGTCCGGCACCAGCAGATCCGCCGATAACCCGTCGGCCCGGGGAACGTAGCATGCGTCGGCGCCCATGTTCTCCAGGCAACTCAACGGTTGGAAGCCGAAGCTCGGGTTGTCCCTGACGCCGAGGACGGGGATTCCGGCATCGAGCAATTGGCCGACCTGCGTCATCTTCCATTCGGGAACCTCCTCCACTTTGTCCGTGGTTCGTGTGGCGGTGGTGATCACCAGTTCGGGCGGGTCGTCGATGAGTCGCTCGGTGACCTGTTCGATCCACTGCGGACACGAGGGGTGCAGTTCCATGCCTGAGTTGAGGACGTCGCCGAACGGGCAGGCTCCTTTGGTGATCGAGATCAGGCGGAGGTCGCGCTCTTCGGCGATGGCGGCGATGGCGTCGATCCACTGGGTGTCGTGGGAGCCGCCCACCAACGCGACGGTGCGGGACGAATCTGTCGCTCCCCACTCGCATTCGATCACCTCGGCCGGCCTGGTGCCCTGCTGGCATTCCATGGCGTATGCGGCGACGAGATCCTGCCGGGCGATCAGCGTCGACGGCACGTAGCTGCCGGGCTCCGGGTCGTTGCCTACGAGCACCGCCTCGACGGCGGCCCAATCCTGTGACTCGCGGGTTTCAGCCATCCACCCCCACGCTATGAGGCTGGCGAACGAAGGTGCCAACAGGAGCAGGATCGCGAGGATGGAAGCGACGGCGGAGCGTTTGAGGAGCGCCGCTGAGCGGATCGGCTGCTCGACGAACTTGGTCGTCACCACGGCGAGCACCGCGGACACGAACAGGATCGCCATGCCTGCCGGGAGCGAGACGTCTCTGCCGAACTGCTGCTGGTAGGTGACCAGGATCGGCCAGTGCCACAGGTAGAAGGCGAACGACGAGTCGGCGAACCAGAGCAACGGCCGCGCCTTCAGGACTCCAGGTTCGGCCCCGAACCGGGCCGAGACGATGATTGCGGCGGCGGCGCCGACCGGCACCAGGGCGACGAAGCCGGGGAGCAGCTGCGACGCGTCGACGACCGCGGCGAACGACACGATCACGGCCAACCCTGCCCACCCGAGGACGCTGAGGAGACGCTGCGCCTGGAACGATACCGGTCGCGTCGCGAGCCGTCCGAGGGCCACGGCCAGCAGAGCGCCTGCGAGGAACTCCCAGAACCTGCTCCCCAGGTGGAAGTAGGCCGCCGCCTGGTTGACCGAGGTGAAGTAGACCGAGAACGTGAGCGAGGCGGCGAAGACCACCCCGGCCACCACGAGCAGTGCCCGGCGATAGGCCGTGCGAAGGAGCCGTGCCATCGCCGCCGCGATCAGCGCTAGGAGGGGAAAAATGACATAGGACTGGACCTGGATGGCCAACGCCCAGAACTGTTGGAATGGCGAGGCGCTGAGGTCGTTCGCGAGATAGTCGTTGCCCTCGCTGATGAGGTGCCAGTTCTCGAAGAAGAACATGCTGGCGTAGCCGTGAGCGATGTTTGCCTCCCACAGGGAGGGCGACATGAGCAGGATGGACGCCCCCACCGTCGCGACGATCACCACGGTGGCCGAGGGCACGACGCGCCTCGCCGTCCGCAGGAGGTAGGCCCCGACGCCAGCCAGACGCTGCCTGCTTTCGGGTTGCGTCACGATCTTGGCCATGGACGCTGTGGCGAAGTACCCCGCTACGACGAAGAAGACGTCGACACCGCCGGAGACCCGATGGAACCAGATGTGATAGACGGCGACCATGAGGGCCGCGACTGTGCGGAGCCCTTGCACGCCGTAGAGGTAGGGCTTCGGGTTTGTTGGGGGTCGGGTCGTCTGGATCTCCACGACTGCTGCACCCGCCACTTGTTGTTCCTCCGAGCCTCGGCTGCCCCGCGAATGGGCACCAAACGGTATCACTCCACCGTCGATGACGCGGTGCCGGGTCGGGTGGGGCGTTGAGCACTATTCAGGGTTCGTTTCGGGGCCGGGTCAGGTGGGGGCGTTGAGCACTAATCCGGGTTCGTTTCGGGGCCGCCGGGTCAGGTGGGGGCGTTGAGCACTAATCCGGGTTCGTTTGCCGAAATGACGCCTGGTTGCGGCGTGTCGGCGATCGAGTGCGGGATAGTGCTCAAACCCTGCGGCCAGCACCCCGGCCCGCAGGGACGCCGTCGAGCTTGTCAGGTCGCCGTCGCCAGTCCAGCTCCTCGGGGCCCCGCCACCGGCCCGGCCCAGACGTCCGCCCGTCACCAGCGAAATAGCCAGACACCAGCGAAATACAGCAGGTAACGCGAAAGACCCCAGGTAACCGCGACAAACCCCAGGTGACGACGTCGAACCACAGGTAACCGCGGCGAACCGGTGACGACCCCCGGCCCAGCCGACCCGCTGAACGACAGCTATGTAATTATCCCCAGTGTTGACAACCCTGTGGACAACTGTGTGGGCAGCAGTGGATATCCTTCCGCACCTGTGGATCGACTCTTCCTAGACTGTTACCCATGAAAGACCTGACGCTCGACCCCGGCCCCGGGTTACCCGACGGCCTGGTCATCCCGTCGGCCGAACTCACCGAGCGCTTCGCCCGGTCGTCAGGGCCGGGCGGCCAAGGCGTCAACACCACCGACAGCAGAGTGCAGCTTTCATTCGACCTCTCCACAACCACGGCCCTGACCGATACCCAGCGACTCCGGGCGACCCGACGTCTGAAGCATCGGCTCGTGGGCACGGTGCTGACCGTCGACTCGTCGGAACAGCGCTCACAGCACCGGAACCGCGAGGCCGCAAGGGCCCGCCTGGCCGCCATCCTGCGCGAGGCGCTGGCTCCCCCACCGCCCAAGCGACGCGCCACCCGCCCGACGAGGGGGTCGGTCGAGAGGCGACTCTCATCGAAGCGACGACGCGCCGAGACCAAGGCGACCCGGCGACGCCCCGCGGACTGACCACCGCCCAGCCAGAACACGAAAACCGCACCCTGCCAGAGCAGAACCTCCGCCCCGCCAGCGCACGGAGGCCGCCCGTCACAACACCTTCGACAAGAAGTCCTTCGTCCTCGGCTCCTGAGGGTTGGCCAGGATCTCGCGCGGGTCGCCCTCCTCGACGATGAGGCCGTCCGCCATGAACAGCAACCGGTCGCTGACCTCCCGGGCGAACCCCATCTCGTGGGTCACCACCACCATCGTCATGCCCTCGGCCGCGAGCGACTTCATCACGTCGAGCACCTCGCCGACCATCTCGGGGTCGAGAGCCGACGTGGGCTCGTCGAACAGCATGATGTCGGGTTTCATCGCCAACGCCCGGGCGATCGCGACGCGCTGCTTCTGCCCACCCGAGAGCTGTGCCGGGCGCGCGTCCGCCTTGTCCGACAGCTTGACCTGCCCCAGCAGCTCCGAGGCCCGTTCGGCCGCCTGCTTCGAGTTCATCCGCCCCAGCATGACGGGCGCGAGGGTGATGTTCTCAGTAACGGTCTTGTGCGGGAAAAGGTTGAAGTGCTGGAAGACCATGCCGATCTTCTGCCGCACCTGGTTGATGTCGGTCTTCGCGTCGGTGAGGTCCACCCCCTCGACCTTCACCGTGCCAGACGTCACAGCCTCCAACAGGTTGAGGCACCGCAGGAACGTCGATTTGCCTGATCCTGACGGGCCGATGACGGCGACGACCTCCCCTTGGCGGACGGTGGTGGAGATGCCCTTGAGTACCTCGTTCGCCCCGAAGGACTTGTGCAGATCGTCGACCTCGATGATCGGGTCGGCCTTTGTCGTGCTCACTTGTTGATCCTCCTATCGATGACGTTTGACAGGTTCGTCAACGCGAAGATGACGATGAAGTACAGCGCGCCGACGATGAGCCACATGTCGAAGCTGCGGAAGTTGCGGGCGATGATCTGCTGGCCCTGATAGGTCAGTTCGGCGAACCCGAGGACGGCCAGCAGCGACGTGTCCTTCAAGGTGATGACGAACTGGTTGATGAACGACGGCGTCATGATCTTGACGGCCTGCGGCACGATGATCTTGCGCATGGACTGCATCCAGTTGAGCCCGAGCGACCGTGACGCCTCCATCTGGCCGAGGTCGACCGACTGGATGCCGCCTCGGACGATCTCGGTCATGTATGCGCCGGCGTTGAGCGACAGCGTCAGCACGCCGGCGGTGAACACGTCTATCTGCGTGCCGAGCGCGGCTGGCAGACCGAAGTAGAAGAAGAATGCCTGCACCAGCAGTGGTGTGCCCCGGAAGATCGCCACATAGGTGCTTGCGATCGCCTGCAGCACCTTCTTTCCGCTCACCTTCAGGAAGCCGAACACCACCCCTAGCGCCGACGCGAACGCCAGCGACAACGCGGTGGCGATCAGGGTCATGCCGAGGCCCTTCATGAGGGCCGGGAAGCTCTCGACGAGCAACTCCCAGAACGACAGCGTGCCCGAATCACCCTCGGGCGCATTGAGGTAGTTGTCGAGGATCTGCTGATAGGTGCCGTCGGTCCTCATGCCGGAGAGCCCGGCGTTGAACGCGGCCAGCAGTTCCGGGTTGCTGCTCTTGAGGACGGCGAAACCGTAGCTGGAGCCCTGTTCCTTCGGGGTGACGATTTTCAGTCCGTTGCCCTGGTTGATGCCGTAGGCCAGCACCGGATAGTCGTCGAACACCGCCACCGCGTTGCCCGACGTCACCTCGGCATACATCGTGTCGGCCTTGTCGAGGGCCTTGACGGTGAAGCCGTACTGCTCCGCGATCGACTCGGCGAACCTGAGCCCCTCAGAACCGGTCTTGGCGACCACCGTCTTTCCCCGCAGGTCCTCGTAGCTGGTGATGGTGTCGTCGTCGGCCTTCACGGCCATCTGGACGCCGGAGTCGAAGTAGGGGTCGGAGAAGTCGAACACCGCCTTGCGCTCGTCGGTGATCGACATCCCGGCGATCACCCCGTCGGCCTGCCCCGACGTGACGGCCTGCAGCGCCGCGTCGAAGCCGAGCGCCTTGATGTCGACGGTGAAGCCCTGCCTCTCGGCGATCTCCCGGATCAGGTCCATGTCGATCCCGACCAACTCACCCGAGGCGTCGCGGAACTCGAACGGCGCGAACGTCGTATCGGTGGCGATCACGAACGTCCTGCCCTCGACCCCCTCGACCTGGGTGTCCTCGGCCGGCGCGTTGGTGCCGAGGTAGTCCACCAGGATGTCGTGGTAGGTGCCATCGGCCTTCAGCTCGGCGAGCCCCGAGTTGAACGCGGCCAGCAACTCCGGATTGTTGCCCTTGAGGACGGCGAAGCCGTAGCTGGAGCCCTGTTCCTTCGGGGTGACGACCTTCAGCCCGTTGCCCTGGTCGATGCCATAGGCCAGCACTGGATAGTCGTCGAACACCGCCACCGCGTTGCCGGACGTCACCTCGGCATACATCGTGTCGGCCTTGTCGAGGGCCTTGACGGTGAAGCCGTGCTGCTCCGCGATCGACTCGGCGAACCTGAGCCCCTCAGACCCGGTCTTGGCAACCACCGTCTTTCCCCGCAGGTCCTCGTAGCTGGCGATGGTGTCGTCGTCGGCCTTCACGGCCATCTGCACCCCGGACGAGAAATAGGGATTGGAGAAGTCGAACACCGCCTTGCGCTCGTCGGTGATCGACATCCCCGCGATCACCCCGTCGGCCTGCCCCGACGTGACGGCCTGCAGCGCCGCGTCAAACCCGAGCGCCTTGATGTCGACGGTGAAGCCCTGCCTCTCGGCGATCTCCCGGATCAGGTCCATGTCGATCCCGGTCAACTCACCCGAGGCGTCGCGGAACTCGAACGGCGCGAACGTCGTATCCGTGGCGATCACGAACGACTTGCCTCTGACGGCGTCGTTTCCTTCGTCGGCCTGTGCCCCGACGACCGTCATCCCCAGGAAGACAGTGACGAGCGAAACGAGCAGAGCCAGGAAGGTCCCGGCGCGGGCCGCCGTTACTGCGGCTTTGAATTTGCCTTGCATGATGACTTCCTCCGCATCGTGGCCTTGAGTGGCCACTCTAGGTGGCAGACGCCAAACCATGCCACGGCTGCGGCGCACCGGATCGGGCGATCTGACACCCCAACATCTGAATATGGACAACCAGGTGGCCTGCTTCTGCTTCGATCCAGCTCGAACCGAAAAGTCATGACAAATCACTTCACAAACGAAGTAGCGCGTGCTAATCTTCTTTTAGCGCGCGCTAACGCGTGGACATCCTCAAAGAAGAGAGAGACCCATGACCTCAAAGGCCGTCAACACCCTCGACCCCAGGTTCTCGAAGCTCACCATCGGCGTCTGCCCCGATCAGTGGGGCGTCTGGTTCCCCGAAGACCCCAAGCAGATGGACCCCCGCCGCGCCATGCAGGAGATGGCCGAGGCCGGGTTCGAGGTCATCGAGACCGGCCCGTTCGGCTACTTCCCGAAGGACCCCAAGGAACTGAAGCGCTGGACCGACGAGTTCGGCCTGCGCGTTGTCGCCGGCACCGGCTGGGGCATCCTGCACAAGGAGGAGGCCTGGGCCGAGACCGAGGCGACCTTCCGCGCCATCGCCGAGACCCACGCCGCCGTCGGCGCCGAGTACATCGTCCATCTCCCACCGCTGTACCGCGACGACAAAACCTGGGAGTGGACCGACGACCGGGTGCTCTCCGACAAGGCGTGGAATCTCTACGTCAGCAACGCTGACCGGCTCGGCAAGCTGCTCCTCGACGACTACGGCCTGAAGATGGTGCTGCACCCCCACGGCGATTCGCACATCGAGACCCCGGACGAGATCGCCCGCATCTTCGAGGCGACGGACCCGAACTACGTGAACCTCTGCCTCGATTCCGGCCACATCGTCTACGGCGGCGGCGACCCCGTCGAACTGGTCAAGAAGTACCCCGAGCGCATCACGTATGTCCACATCAAGGCCTTCGACGAGGCCATCACCCGTGAGGCCCACGAGAAGGACTGGCCGTTCGGCGAAGCCGTCGCAAAGGGCGCTTCCGTCCGCCCGCCGGCGGGCCTGCCCGAGATGCACGCCTTCGTCGAGGCGCTGGCCGACCTTGACAAGGACATCTACTGCATCTGTGAGCAGGACTGCTACCCCTGCCCCACCGACTTCCCCAAGCCCAACGCGATCCTGATGCGCGAGTACCTGGCCGACTGCGGCCTGGGCGTCAAGTAACCAACGCCAACCAATCAGACAGGAGAACCCCCGAAATGACAGTCAAGATCGGACTCATCGGCGCCGGCGGCATGGGCCGCGCCCACGTCGAGCGCATCGAGCAGGAACTGGCAGGCGCCCGCGTCGTCGCGGTCGCCGACCTCAACCTCGACGGTGCCCGCGCCGTCGCAGAGCCCCTCGGCGCCAAAGCCTACGGCAGCGGAGCGGAGCTGATCGCCGACCCCGAGGTCGACGCCGTCATCATCGCGACGTTCGGCAAGGTACACGCCCCCGACGTGATCGCCGCCGTCCAGGCGGGAAAGTACGTGCTGTGCGAAAAGCCGCTCGCCACCACCATCGAAGATTCGATCGCGATCCTGGAGGCCGAGCAGGCCGCGGGCCGCAAGCTGATCACCGTGGGCTTCATGCGCCGGTTCGACCAGGGCTACCAGGAGATGCGCAAGGCGCTCGTCTCCGGCGATCACGGCTACGCGACCCTGGTGCACTGCCGCCATCGCAACCCGTCGGTGCCCGAGAACTACACCACCCGCAACATGATCGACGACACCGCGATCCATGAGATCGACGTGTGCCGCTACCTCCTCGGTGAGGAGATCGTGAAGGTCCGCATCGACACGCCGCGCTCCACGAGCCACCGGTTCGAGCACCTGGCCGACCCGCTGGTGCTGGTCGCCCGTACCGAATCGGGCGTCCTCATCGACGACGAGGTCAACGTCAACATCGGCTTCGGCTACTCCATCGAGTGCGAACTGGTGATGGAGCAGGGCACGATCCGGCTCGGCGACCAGAACAAGACCGTCGTGCGTGACGGCGCGGGCAACCGCAACGCGATCTGCGGCAGCCACATCGATCGGTTCCACGACGCGTTCAACCAGGAGTTCCAGCAGTGGATCCGTGCGGTGGAGCGCGGCGAGCACACCGGCTCTACGGCCTGGGACGGCTACGCGGCGACCGCCGTGGTCGAGGCGGCTCTCGAATCGCTGGACAACGACGGCCGCGAGGTCGACGTCACGCTGATCGAGAAGCCCGCCTTCTACAACTGAGTCGCTGACGGGCGCGGGCCACGCGACGTGGCCCGCGTCTTAGACTCGGTTGCGCAAGGAGGTCCAAATGACATCGAAGAGGCCGACGCAGGCCGACGTCGCGCGCCTGGCCGGGGTGTCGAGACCTCTGGTGTCGTTGGTCGTCCGGGGCGACCCCAAGGTCTCCCCCGAGCGGCGGGCCGCGGTGGAGAAGGCGATGGCCGACCTGGGTTACCGCGCCAACGCTGCGGCACGCGCGCTGGCCCGCAACGGCTCCAACCTGATCGGCGTGGTGCTTCCCGGCCTCGCGAACCTGTTCCACGGTGAGGTCGCCGAGGCCCTGCGCGCCGCCGCGGACGACGGCGGTTACGTCCCGCTGCTGGTGCCGATCTCGGAGGACGCAGACCGTGAGGTCGCCGCGATCGAGAGCTTCCTCGAACTCCGGGTGGCAGGCCTGATCCTGCTCTCGCCGCTGCTGGACATGGCCACTCTCGCGACCTACGGAGCCCTCGTTCCGACGGTGGTGCTCACCCGCAACCAGGCCCCCGGGAACGTCGACCTCGTCCGCTCGGACGACCGTCCCAACGCCGCCATGGTGACCAACCATCTGCTGGAACGCGGCTACCGGCCCGTCTCGTTCGTCGGCTACGACCGCCCCGCCGAGGGCGACTCGTCGCAGAGCCGCCGCGACGGGTACCTCGACGCGCTCAAACCCACCGGGTTGCCCGCCCGCATGCTCACCGCCAGGCACGACTCCGCCGGCGGCACGCAGATCGAAGGGCTCGACGAACTACTCGTGCCCGGGGCCGGGGTCGTGTGCCACAACGACCGGATCGCCTCGCTGGTGGTGAGCCGACTCGAGTCGCTCGACCTCCGGGCCGGCGTCGACGTCGGGGTCGCGGGCTTCGACAACACCTCACTGACCCACGTGCCAGGGGCCTCCATCACCAGCGTCGACCCAGATGCGACGGCGATCGCCCGCACGGCCGTCGAACTCCTCGCCAGCCGGGCCGCGGGGCGAACCGCGCAGGCCGACGCCGTCATCCCCGCTTCGCTGATCTCCCGGGCCTCAACCGCCGGGCCGGTCAGCAGCTACCGTCCGAGCTGATGCAGCAGCGCGAACGTGTTGGACTGCGGCGCCACGAGCAGGCTGCGCAGCGGGTCGCGCTCGTTTGCCGCCCGGAACTGCACCGTCGCTTCCTGTCTGGCCTTGTCGTCGAACGGTTTGACGATCAGGTAGCGCGGGTGCATCGACTGCGTCGGGCTCACGATGAGGGTGGCGCCGCCGACCTTTCCCTGCCGTGCCTGCGTGAGCCCGACGATCAGCTCGGGTTCGATCCGCCCGTTGGGCCTTGAGCGCATCGCCCGCCGCAACGTGTGCACCTCGATACCACCCGACGTGAGCCCGAAGGCGTCTCGGAACGGCGCGGAGGCGTCGCTGGCCGCCTTGAACTGGCGGTTCAACGCGACGCGGTAGCCCCTCGTCACCTTGAACAGTTCCTCCCTGTCACGGATGTAGACACTCTTCTCCGCGTACGACCTGAGGACATCCTCGATCTTGTCCCAATGCACGGCAGCCTCATCGGTCAGGTCGAGGGGATAGCTGGGCCAGCGCATCGCGTCGGGGTCGAGCGAGACCAGCCCTCCCGGATCAGCGTCGCTGAGGCTCGGCCCGATGCCGCGTTTGGTGAACGCCTCAACGATCGCCACGCGGTAGTCGTACGCGTCATCGGGGACGTACTCGGCGTCGGCTGTGATGAGCGCGCGGAGGAAATCGAAGAAGGTGACGTCCACGGGCGGTAGGTAGTCGAGTGCCCGCAGACACATCTGTAGGACCTGTTTGGCCACCTTGGACGCCTCTGAGGCGAGCCTCTTCGTGAGGTCGGGGTGGATGGCACCATCGGGGAGCCGTCCCGTGCCGCCCGTCGCCATGCGGTACAGGTCGGAGGTACGAGAGTTGTAGATCGCGATGAGTGCGTCGAATATCGCAGCGACGAGGATGGCGCCACGCTCATGGGGCGTCTCCGTGGCGGCGAGCAGCGCCGGATCGGGCAGCGACGCCACCCACTCACCGTTCTCGGAGTGCCCAATCGCGCTACGCAGCGCCTCCCGGCCACGGGCCGCGGTGCCCAGCTCGATCGCGAGTTTCCCGAGGGTGGTCTCGGAGCGCAGGTCGCCACGGCTGTGGCCGATCTCGTACGCGAGCAACTCTGTGAGGCTGAAGCCCTGCAGCAACGCGACGATGTCAGCGAACGCCTCGTGGAACGCGAGGACGTCGACGTTGGTGGGCTCTGTGAACCGGCTGTACATGCCGTCGAGGATCGCGTGGGTCGTCTCGTGGGCGACGATGTCGTAAGACAGGCACGTGTAGACGGGGAATGCGGCGTTGCGGGAGGCGTCCGGGGTGAACGAGCCGAACAGCAGAGCGCTCTGCGCGGGTTCGTAGTAGGCGTTGCCCATGTTCAGGGCGTGCGGCCTGATGGTGAGGCGGGGCACGTAGACCCCGTCGTCCCGGTTGTCAGCCTTCCTACCCGCGGCCCAGAGCACGGGTCGCCCGAGCGCGACCTCGAACTGCTCGATGGTCTTGCTGGCCACCGCGTAGACCATCTGCTGGTGGAACTGGAGGTTGCCCGGAGCGGGGGGCCAGCCGTCCTGCGCCAGGAGCCAGGGATGATCCAGGCCGGGAGAGGCCGGGTCGGCGGGCTCGATCTGGTCGTCGACCACCTCGAGATACTCGCCCCGGAATCCCTTCGGGGTGGAAGTGACGGGTTCCCAGGGGACGCGCAGGGTGACGTCGGAGACGGTGGAGGTGGTGAACGCGCTGGCCAGCGTCGGGTCTTTGGCGAACACCTTGAGCTGTCGGGTCGAGGGCTGCGGCGGCTCGCTGTACTTCGGGACGGCGCGGGTTCTCGCGTCGGTCGGGGTGGTCGGGGCGGCCGCCGGGGGCTCACCGCCGGAAACCTGGCTGTAGCGTTCCCGTAGGTGTTCCTTGAGTGCCGCGGAGGCGTCCGGGTTCTCAAGCACGACGTCCAGCACCCGACGGTAGATCTCGGACGCAGGAGGTTCGGCCGCCGCGGGATCGGGCAGGATCTCGTGCAGGTCCGGGTCGACGAGCCACAGTTGTGCCAGCTCGAGGTTGAACATCTCCTCACGCACCGCCCCAGCCTGAAGGGCGAAGCCGGTGAGCATCCTGAACAACGCCCAGTCGTGGGTCGACTTGCCGCTCCTGGTCAGGTTCAGGTTCGGGGTGACGGCGAGCGCGCTTCGCGCCTGCAGGATGCCGTGCCCGAGCTTGGGGTTGGCCTTCTTGGCGCTGGTGAACAGGGCGCGGCGCACGGCCTCCACCCTGCGCCAGTCGTCTGGCAGGACCGCTTTGTACTTCTCGATCCACAACGCGGCGGCCGCGGCGACCTGCGGGGTGGCCGCCGACGTCCCCTCGCCGTTTAGCCGGGAGAGTTCGGGGCAGCCGTACTGGGCCCAAGGGATGTTCGGGGTGAAGGCGGCCATCGCCGTCGCGTTGACGCTGTCCGGCCCGAAACATCCCTCCATGGCTCCGGCGAGCTTCTCGTAGGGCTCGAAGTTGGCCATCACGCCGGCCACGGCGATAACCCTTTCGTAGCGGGCGGGCCACACCATCGCGCGCGGGATTCCGAGCTTGCGGTTGCCCGCAGCGGCGACCATGCACAGCCCGAACTCGTAGGCCTCGTCGACGGCGTCGGCCCAGGCTCGCGATGGGAGGCCACCCATGCTGAGCGTGGCCACCTGGCACCCGATGTCGCTGGCGTACATGATCGCCTGGGCGAGCGAACTGGTGCGCCACAGCACCACGCTGTCGGCGATGCGTAGCGGCACGACCCTCGCGTCGGGGGCGCCGCCGAGCCGCTGCCCGATCGCGCTCACCTGCCCGCCCGCGAGGATGCTGATCGTCCCCGTGCCGTGGCCGGAGTTGTCGAGCGGGAAGACCCAGTTGTCGGGGTCGCGCGCATCTCGTCGGTCCGAGTCGACGAAGTTGCGTTGGTGTTGCTCGTCCAGGAACTTCGGTTTGGTCTCATGCTGTGACCATCCGGTGTCGATGTGGGCGACGGTCGTGCGCGGATCGCTGAACGCGACATCGTCGCGGGCCTTGCCCAACTCGCTGTACTTTGCCCCGAGGTGCCAGGCGTTGCCGTCCCCGACCGCCTTGTTGTGGCTGCCGTCCTGAGGGATCGGCTGGCAGCCGCCCTTGACCCCCAGCCCACCCGTGCGTGACTCGTCGGTGTCGTCGAAGTAGAGCCGCTGCTCCAGGTCGGGCTCGACGAAGAGGACGTCGCTCTCGGCGATCCCGAGTTGCCCGGCCACCTGGGCGTGGGCCTGGTCCCACGGGCTCGCCGCAGCCTCGGAGTGCACCCGGAACCACTGCGGGCTCCCGTCGAAGGCGAAGCCCTTCTGGCGACCGGCCTGGACGCTCGTGCGGAGCGGTTCTAGGTCGACCCGCGCGGCGGCCCCGAGTTGGGGCGTCGCGCGCAGTTTTGCCAATAGCGTCCCGGTGCCGACAACTGCGTTCTCACTGTCCATGGCTGCCTCCTGGAGGGTGTCGGCTGAGCCCTCCTGGGAAACGGTTGACTCCTGCACGGCTGGCATCCAATTTTGCCCGTGCGGCGCCTCGATTGTGTGGGAATTCCCGGCTGGCTCGACCATCCGATGGTCTCTTCCGACGGTTCGGTGTTAGCGTGCTCTGAATCGGTAAGTCGTCGGCTCTCCTGCCCGGAAGACGCTGGCGGCGCTTCCCAGGAGGTTCATGATGAAGAGGACCCTTTCCGTCGGCGTGGCAAGCGCCCTGCTCCTCGGCGGCGCCGTGCTCGCGGCACCGTCGGCACAGGCCGCCGAACCGACGACCTACGCGGTGATGCTGCTCCAACCGACCCGCGGCAACCCCGACGCGCAGGCCCACGGCATCAACAGGCGCGGCGACGTGGTGGGCACCTCCATGCAGGACGGGCTGTCGGTCGACGGCGGCGGCGCGGCGACCCTGTGGAAGTCTCGTTCGGGGCGCGGCACCAGCATCTCCATGAACTGGCCCGGCGAAGAGGCCATCGACATCTCGGGCAACGGCGTCGTCGTCGGCAACTACGCGATGGTCTCCCCCCGCGCGTTCTGGCGATCGGGCAACACGACCACCGAGATCGAGCACGACGGCACCACCATCAGGGCCAAGCGAATCTCGGAGAATGGGCGGGCGGTGCTGAACATCGAGTACCTCAACAACCGCCTGTTCATCGCCACCAGCCCCACCGCCAAGGTGGAACTCGCCCCGCCGGCGGCCTCGAGCGCTCCGGCAGGTGCCGGTATCTCCGACAACGGACGCAGGGTCGCCGGTTCGGCCACCTACCGTAACGCGAGCGTGCCGGTCCTGTGGAACGACGGTGTGCCTACCCGGTTCGCGCTCCCTGCCGGTGCTGCCCACGCGTCGATCTCGGCCGTCAATGACGCAGGGGTGTCCGGTGGCTGTGCCTCGATCAGTGCAACACTTACCGCGTTCCGGTTCACGGCGAACGGTTCGGCCACCCGTCTCCCCGGCCTCAGCGGCTACACCAGCGCCTGCGCCTCTGCCGTCAGCAACAACGGCACGCTGGCCGGTACGGCGTTCACCCGTGTCGACGGCGATTCCCGGGCCGTCGTCTGGGTCGACGGCGCCGCCCGCAACCTCAACGACCAGGTCGCGCAGCGCTCCGGCTACACGCTGCTGACCGCCGAAGACATCAACGCCTCCGGGCAGATCGTCGGCACCGCACGCCTGGCAAACGGCACAACCCGCGGCTACATCGCAACCCCGTCGACGGCGTCGAGCATCTACACCGCGCCTGGCTACCACCAGTTCAATGGCCGACTCTGGCGAACCAACTGCGAGCCCTACTCCCAAACCTCCCGCTGCACCACCGAAATCATCGCCACCACCGTCCAGGTTGTGGGCGGCAGGTACCAGCGCGTCACCGGTTGGACGTTCAACAACCTGACCTACACCCCCAGCGCCGAGTCGCTCTGGGTGGGCAACCCCCTGGCACGGACTGGCTCCTGGACGAACCAAGGTCGTCAGTGGAAGACCGAGTGCAAGACGCCAGCCACAGGCAGAAACGCCTGC
Organism: Tessaracoccus bendigoensis DSM 12906; assembly: GCF_900141915.1. Lineage (GTDB taxonomy): Bacteria > Actinomycetota > Actinomycetes > Propionibacteriales > Propionibacteriaceae > Arachnia > Arachnia bendigoensis. The sequence goes on from NZ_FQZG01000040.1 coordinate 36,922, forward strand.
CGGAGCTACATCTACGCCACCGTCGTCAGCGCGACGGCGAAACCAGGCGGGGGCTACACCTACGCCAGCAGCAACCAGTGGCTGTTCAACAACATCGTCCACTTCAGCTGACCGGCCGGTAGGTCGCCGTCCGGGTTGGGCGGTGGCTGGGTGCTGGTTTGAGCAGGATTTGCAAGTCATTGGGACCACGACCGCATCGTCTGCTGACGATGCGGCTCGGGCGTCAATGAACCTCGGATCCTGCTCAAATCTGAGCCAACCAGGACCCGCTCAAGCAGACTCCAGTCCCACGCCGTCCGGGTTGGGCGGTGGCTGTGGCTGGGTGCTGGTTTGAGCAGGATCTACTGCTCAACGCGACGAATCCCGCATCGTCTGCTGACGATGCGGGATCGGCTTCAATGAACTCAAATCCTGCTCAAACCCGGGGCCAACCACCACCCCCCGGGAGAAGGCGTGGGGACGGCGACGTTGACGTCCCCACGCCGGGTCTTCAGAGGCGGGAGCGGAACTCCTCATGCTGACGCTTGACGGCGTCGGGCACCTTGGTGCCCATCCGGGCCAGGAAGACATCCGTATCGTCGGCCTCTGCGTTCAACGCCTCGGGATCGATCGCGAACAACGCCTCCCAATCCTCGCTGCTCACCCCGGCCGCCACATAATCGATGGCACCGTCGACC